>NZ_JADBTF010000353.1:0-2812 GCF_020246295.1 Microcystis sp. M090S1
AGACGGGAGACGGGAGACGGGAGACAGCTATTAGGGATCGGATTTGAGTTTTCAGTTCACTGTTTCCTCACACCAGAAGTCTGACGGAGTAGTGGCTTAGATGTGTAATTAATTTTGCTTAGGTACTTATGACCTCAACCTCCTTGTCACCCCTTCAGGGGTTCAAACTCACCTTAAAAAACCTTCGGTCGGCCTAAAGTAGTGATATAGATAACTGCTTCATCGGAGGGAATTCCTAACACTTCATTAACTTGATCATCAAAAAAACCACCGATACCACTAACCCCTAACCCCAGATGAATAGCCGCTAAATTTAATCTCTGTCCCAAATGACCCGCATCTGCATGAAGATAACGATAGACTCGATCGCCATATTTAGCCACTGCTTTTGACAGATCCGCCGTATGAAAAACCACAGCGGCCGCATCTCGTCCCAAATCCTGACCTAAACAGAGATAATGTAACTCTTGCCGGAAATTTTTAAAGCGAATTTGCCGCAATTCTTGGGCTTTGGGAGCATAATAATAACAGCCTTCCTCTAATCCGGTTACTGCCGAAACAGCGATAAAAGTTTCCAATAAATCCAGAGCAAAATAATCGGGATTGGGATCGAGATTTTGGCCGGCATAATCTTGGGGTTGATAGGTGAAATGCAGCAGCGCTCGCAATTCGTCTAAACTGAGACTAGCACCACTATAAGCGCGGGTAGATCTGCGTTTAAGAATCGTACTTTCCAGATCGATTAAATCTTCCCCCCAATTGACGGGACGGGATGTCACGGAAACTTTTAGACAAAAAGGAAAATTATATTTATCTTCCCAATTAGAGGGGGTAACAGTTGCTTCTATCTTCTCATCTGTAGCTATGATAGTGGCTCGGTGTAGGGAGTTTAATAATTCTCCCTCGGGAATTTCGGGATAAAGAGTCGTGGTTGCCGAAGGGAGTGCCGTGGTACTATGGGGGAGATTTTGCTGGATATTGAGCAGATCTGCCAAAGGAATCACCGTCATGACACTTTCTTTCTCGGAATCGAGATAAAGCAATTCATTCATCTGGATATCGTTAAAACCACCGATTAAATGGGCGCAATAGTCATTAATCGAGGCTGATAGCTCAATATTGCCTAATAAATGCCCTGTATCGAGGAAAATACGCCGATAAGCTCGATCTTCGTAGCGCCAAGCGGACCGATGAAAAATGGCACTGGTAACTACAGCGATATCGGTATTTTCTAAAACAGGATTCCAGAAACAAGCAGATTGTAGGTTGGTCCAGACATCACTTTCCCAAAATAAAAGCAGCGAGTGACTTTGACCTTGGTAACTGTAGAGACCGGCGGGTAAAAATTCCGTGCCACGGGAGATCAGATAGACCTCGGCGGGGTATAATCCACCAGCAGAGGGTGCGGAACGTAGGTACAAGGGACTCCCCATAGTGGCGATTTTGGCAGTTAACCCATAGCTACAGCCCAAAATTCGCGATATACGTCGCCAAAAGTCTCCTTTTTTGGGAACCGTTTGACGGGAGAGGTAGGGTTTGAGATCGAACGTCTGACCGATTTTGTATTCTTTGAAGGGATGGGGTTGTTGACTCCAATCAAGACCTTTACTTTTTGAGGCGATCGTCTGGGGGTCGTATTTGGTCCGCTCGTGGTAGTATTGGGCGATCGAGATTGGCTGATCTGGCATGATAAAGATAGGCTGTCTAAGCTTTACTTTTTAGTTTGACATACTCCCACCGCTATTTAGAAAACGGGTTTCTTTCAGAAACCCGTTTTCTAAAATAAAATTATGACTACACCTATCTTCACCATTCCCCAATCTGACCCTCCCCTTTCCCCTCGGCAATCCTTGCCGACGATGTACGATTTACCTAGTGACAATCCACTTGAACCCGGTTTGCCTGACGAATTTCACCTATTACAACCTCAGTTATTACTACTGACTTTCCAGCCTCCCAACTGGGAACCAGACCTAGTTTTTAGTGCCGCTGACCTCAACCTTTACTACAATGTCAGACACCCCCAATGGTACAAGCGTCCCGATTGGTTTGGGGTGGTCGGTGTTCCTCGTCTCTACGATGGCCATGACCTGCGCTTAAGCTATGTGATTTGGCAGGAAGGGGTTTCTCCGACGATTGTGGTGGAATTATTGTCTCCAGGTACGGAAAATCAAGATTTAGGCGAAGAACTACGCCAACCAGGGGAACCGCCAACTAAGTGGACAGTTTATGAACAGATTCTGCGGATTCCCTACTATGTGGTTTTCAGTCGCTATACTAACCAACTTCAAGCGTTTGAACTGGTAGGCGGTCGTTACCAACCCGTAGCTTTAGTGGAGGGACGCTTACCGATTCCTCAACTGGAATTGAGCTTGGGTTTGTGGCAAGGTTCCTATCGGGGGATTGAGCGGCTATGGTTGCGCTGGTTGACGCTGGAAGGAGAGTTAATTCCCCTTGCCGATGAGGAGTTAATTGCGGCCAAACAAGAGGCTTCTGCGGCTAAACAAGAGGCTTCTGCGGCTAAACAACGAGCAGAACAACTAGCGGCACGATTGCGGGAATTAGGGATAGATACTGAAAGCTGAAGGCTCGAAAACCCCTCAAAAAAGAGAGAGGAAACCCGCGCCTTCTCTGGAGGTGGGACATTATTTTCTCGCTTTGCGGACAGTAAGTAGTCGTGCAAAATTAATTTCCTAGTCGAGACGGGAGACTCCGAGACTCCGAGACTCCGAGACTCCGAGACTCCGAGACTCCGAGACTCCGAGACTCCGAGACTCCGAGACGGGATACAGCTATTAGGGATCGGATTTGA
>NZ_JADBTF010000354.1:0-7866 GCF_020246295.1 Microcystis sp. M090S1
AAACAGGTGCAAGATTTTGAGAGAATCGTCGTTCAAAACCTTGCGTCTTCATCGGCCCGCGTCCTGTAGGGGCGAAGCATTCGGGCAATAACCTATCGCTGAAACCGGAGATTTTCTAACCGAATGCTTCGCCCGTACTTTTTCAGCCAATCCTAGTTATGATCATTATTGGTAAATGATAGTTGATAACTGGTAATGGTAAGTTCTTTCCCTCGCACCTATAAAATCGCCGTCATCGGTGACGTTCACGACCAATGGGAAATAGAAGATAATTTAGCACTAGAAGCTTTACAAGTGGATTTAGCCCTATTTGTCGGCGATTTTGGCAATGAATCCCTAGAAATTGTCGGCCGGATTGCTAGTTTGTCCTTACCAAAAGCCGTTATTCTCGGTAATCACGACGCTTGGTATAGTGCCACCTCCTGGGGACGAAAAAAATGTCCCTACGATCGCGATAAAGAAGATCGTGTCACCGCCCAGTTAGAATTATTAGGGGTTGCTCATGTGGGTTACTCAAAACTAGACCTACCCAGTTTAGAGCTTTCGATTGTTGGGGGTCGTCCCTTTACTTGGGGAGGTTCCGAGTGGAAAAATGGAGAATTTTTTCAAGAACGCTATAATATCAGCAGTTTTGCCGAATCTACTGCCAAAATTATCGCTAATATTCAAGATACTGCCTATAATAACCTGATTTTTTTAGGTCACAATGGTCCGGCTGGACTGGGAAAGGAAGCGGAAGCTATCTGTGGTCGCGATTGGCGACCTTTGGGAGGGGACCACGGGGACCCGGATTTAGCAGCGGCCATCGCACAAGCACAGCTATTAGGAAAACAGGTTCCTCTCGTCAGTTTCGGTCATATGCACCACCGTCTCCGTCATACTACTTCCCGTTTACGCAATCCCGTGGTCACTTCCGAGATGGGAACTGTTTATCTGAATGCTGCTAGTGTTCCTCGCATTCTCCACTCTGATAGGGGTAAATCTCGCAATTTTTCCCTAGTCACTCTTGAAGAAGGTCTAGTCACAGAAGCATCTTTAATCTGGTTGAACGATAATTTCGAGATTATCAGCAATAGAAAACTTTATCACTTCGGGTCATCAATCGATCGCCTATCTGCCCAATCTTGTTATTCTTAATTTACATCTCCCCACACCCCACACCCCACACCCCACTTCCTATAGATAGTTAATTTTTTGAGCGATTAGAGGTAAAGCAAGAGCGATAGCAACACTAACAATCATACCGATAAAAGCTTTCAAGGCATCCCCTAAAACCAGTTTACCCGTGGCGGCTAAATTAGGGTTTTCTTTGGTTAAAGTCAGAGAAATTTCTCGACCTCCTAATAAACCTAAAAATACCCAAGTGGTACTCATGGGAATATGATTATAGCCAACGAAAAACAGTAAAATTAGACCATAAATTAAGTTAATAATTGTTGCAGAACGCAGATCATGGGCGTTAGTTTTGCTAGTGACAATTTTCTCGATTTGACCCCCGTGATTAATAAAAATGATGGTTTGCAGGAGTAGCATAACTGTTAGAGATAAAACTAACCATGTTGCCGCTAACTTTCTGGGAAGATAGGCGAAAATATTAGCAAAATCTTGCATTAACCATTGACTCCAGAGAAACCCGGTGGATAACCACTGTAAAACTACCCAGATTTTTTGAGGTTCTTGATTAACTGTTTCTAGGAAAAAGTTTTCTAATTGATAAATAATTCGATAGATTACTAACCCCGCTATAACAGCAATAGCATAACCCCAAGCGGATTTAACTAACATTTCATCTAGAGATTGGGGAGCAAAAACTGTTAAAACCAAAAAGGTTGTACTCACGGGTATTCCCCAAGTGGTGAGAATTAAAATTGCTAAGGGAGGAACGATATAAATCCAAGTAAAAGTTTCTGGGAAGGGAATCATTTCTAGTCGATTATAAGCCACATCTCCCTGATTAATATACCAACCAGCGATAAAAATCGAGGCTAAGATTATACTGGTGTACAGCCATAAAATCCACCAGGGACGTTCTTCATTGGCACTTAAAAAAGTCCCTAAAGTTTGTAGGGAATCGTTGGCAACAATCGCATAAGCTGATAGGATAAAGCCAGCAATCATCAAAAAATTACTCATAGACAAGTGAAAAAAATAAAACTTAAAGTAATACAAATCCTGTTCAAACAGTAGAGAAAAGCGCAGAGGTAGGAGAGCGGGAAGTGGGGAAGTGGGGAAGTGGGGAAGTGGGGGAATTTCAACTAAAACCCTAAAACCCTAACACCCTAACACCCTAACACCCCAACACCCCCCGCAACGCGCACGCAGTGACCACCCTATCTCCTGAATCCTGACAACCGGCTCCCCAAAACGAAAACTTCCTACCTCCCCATTAATATAACTGCTATAACTCCTTAATTTTGCTTTAAAAAATCCCTCGCTAGATAGAAAGCCGCTAAACTACCAGAGACGGTAATTTCCTGTGGATTAATTTCCTGTAAAGGTCGAAGAATAACTTCAATTTCCTCGGTAATATCTAACTTTTGTTGACCTGTGGGAGTAGCATTAAGAGCCAAAAAAATATGAATTCTGTTAGTATCTTTAACGGGATTATCGTACAAAACAGCCAGAGGTATTAGAGAATCACTTTGATAACCGGTTTCCTCCTCGAATTCCCGACGCGCTGCCGCAGTAATATTATCTTCACCCGCATCTACTGCCCCGGCTGGAAATTCCAATAAAATTTCCTTAACTCCGTGACGATATTGACGGACAAAAACTAATTGATTATCCCTAGTAACTGGAACAACTAAAACAATTTCAGGACGAATATTAACGAAATAATCATCGATAACTTGTCCAGAGGATAACTTCACCGCGTCTTGACGGACTTGACACCAACGATTATGAAAAACTAGCTCGGATTTAATAATTTGCCATTTTTTTAAATTAGTCATCGACAATCCTGTTATAATTGCAGTGAAATTACTAAACTTTTTCTCAGATAATTATAGCTATCTAGGGACTATTCCTGATAAGATTTAATTTTATACTCCCATCTCCCATGTCGTTAATTCAATGGTATCCCGGTCATATTGCCAAAGCGGAAAGAAAACTCAAGGAACATCTTAAACTCGTGGATGTGGTCTTAGAAGTGCGCGATGCTCGCATTCCCTTAGCTTCCCATCATCCGCAGGTGGACGATTGGATTGGCAATAAACCGCGCTTGTTAATCTTAAATCGTCTCGATATGATTCCCGAATCTGCCCATCAACAATGGGTAACATGGTTTAAAAGTCAAGGAGAAACCGTCTATTTTACTAACGCTAAACAGGGAGAAAGAGTTAAAGCAATTATCAAAGCGGCGGAAAAAATTGGCGATGCAATTAACCAAAAACGCCAACTGAGAGGAATGTTACCGCGTCCAGTGCGCGCCGTGGTGATCGGGTTTCCCAATGTGGGCAAATCTGCCCTGATTAACCGTTTATTAGGGCGAAAAGTCGTTGCCAGCGCCCGCAGGGCCGGAGTAACGCGACAATTACAATGGGTACGAATTTCCGACACCTTAGAATTATTAGACGCGCCGGGGGTGATCCCTTCCCGTTTAGATAATCAAAGGGATGCGGTGAAATTAGCTATCTGTGAGGATATTGGCGATGCTGGTTATGATAACCAAAGGATAGCGGCGGCTTTTGTCGATTTATTAATAGAATTACACTATGAAGGTCTTTTACAATCTCGTTATGGGTTGAATACTCTAGACATGACCGGGGAAGATTTTATCGAAAAATTGGCCAATCTCAAATATCAAGAAGATAAAGAAAGGGCAGCCATGCAGTTACTCAATGATTTTCGTAAGGGAATAATCGGGGCTATCCCCTTAGAATTGCCCCCTTCCTCTTGAAATCGCCTGTTTTTAACTCAATTCGGTCAATGGTCGCCGCCACAGTTAATTCCCGAATTTGTCAAAATTACCGCCTGTTAGTCCACTGAGTTGCGGATAAGATTAAAGAAATCGGTAAAGTTGCGGGGATCGATCGAACCCTGAAGGAAGATAGGGAATAAACGACAGAGATAACAAAGACTATGGGCAAACCGACTGGCTTTATCGAATTCCTGCGTGAACTTCCTTCCGAACTTACCCCCCTCGATCGCCTTCATAATTGGGATGAGTTTCATCTTCCCATGCCAGAAGATAAACTCCGCAATCAGGCCGCCCGTTGTATGGATTGTGGTACACCATTTTGTCACACGGGAACGCTAATTAGTGGCATGGCCAGTGGTTGCCCGATTAATAACCTGATTCCCGAATGGAATGATTTAATCTATCGAGGATTGTGGCGAGAAGCCCTCGATCGCCTCCATAAAACCAATAATTTCCCCGAATTTACCGGTAGAGTCTGCCCCGCCCCCTGTGAGGGTTCCTGTGTTCTCGGTATTCATAATCCCCCCGTTACGATCAAAAATATTGAATGTTCGATTATCGACAAAGGTTGGGAATCCGGGTGGATTACTGCCAATCCCCCCGCCATCCGTACCGGCAAAAAAGTGGCCGTGATCGGTTCAGGACCTGCTGGATTAGCGGCCGCCGACCAGTTAAATAAAGCCGGTCACTGGGTGACAGTTTACGAACGGGCCGATCGCCCCGGGGGACTATTAATGTACGGTATCCCCAACATGAAGTTAGATAAGGAAGAAGTGGTTCTGCGTCGTCTCCAGATACTCGAACAGGAAGGGGTAAAAATGGTCTGTAACACGGAAGTGGGCAAGGATATCAGCGCCCAAGACCTATTAAACGAATACGATGCCGTGGTTATCTGTACCGGGGCCACCAAACCCCGGGATTTAAACATCGAAGGTCGCCAATTAAAGGGCATTCACTTCGCCATGGAGTTTCTCACCGCTAATACAAAAGCACTATTAGACGGACAGCCCGGGGAGGATTTTATCTTGGCCGCGGGTAAAGACGTGGTAATTATCGGCGGTGGTGACACGGGAACCGACTGTGTGGGGACTTCCCTGCGTCATAACTGCCGTAGCGTCACCCAATTAGAGATTATGCCGCAACCGCCCCGAGAACGGGCCGCCGATAATCCCTGGCCCGAATGGCCGAAAATCTACCGTATGGACTATGGACAAGAGGAAGCGGCCGCACGTTTTGGCGATGACCCCCGGGTTTATACCACCACGGCGACTAAATTCGAGGGGGATAGCGAGGGCAACGTCACAGGGATTCACACGGTACGGGTGGAATGGCAACGCAACGAAAAAGGGCAGTTTATCCCCCAACCGGTAGCAGGAACAGAAAAAGTCATCCCGACGCAATTGGTTCTATTGGCCATGGGATTTTTGGGACCAGAACAGCCTTTACTCGATGATTTAGGCTTAGAAAAGGATGCCCGCAGCAATATCAAGGCCGAACACGGTCAATTTGCCACTAGCTTACCGAAAGTGTTCGCCGCAGGGGATTGTCGTCGTGGTCAAAGTTTGGTGGTTTGGGCGATTAATGAAGGTCGCGGGGCCGCCCGGGAATGCGATCGCTTTTTGATGGGGGCGACGGATTTACCTTAAACCAGTAGTTACTCTCGCCATTGTCCTGACTTGCTGGGGGTGTTTTCCCCTTGTGATAGTCAGGGCCAAAAAGAGGCCTCAGCCATAGCCATCAAAACCCAACCGCCGGTCAAACCCTCTCAATCTGAACAGGAGGAGCGAGGAAACAATTGTCCCTATTGCCTATCTAGACAATTGCTCCCTGTTTAAACCGTTGCCACCGATGAATCAAGCACCAACTGTTCATTGGTGGGTAACTCCAGACAATAACCCGCACCGTAAACGGTTTTAATATAGCGAGGGTGGCGGGGATCGGGTTCTAGTTTCGTTCTCAGATGGCGAATATGAACGCGAATAGTCTCGATATCATCATCGGGAT
Source organism: Microcystis sp. M090S1 (assembly GCF_020246295.1). Lineage (NCBI taxonomy): Bacteria > Bacillati > Cyanobacteriota > Cyanophyceae > Chroococcales > Microcystaceae > Microcystis > Microcystis sp. M090S1. The sequence goes on from NZ_JADBTF010000354.1 coordinate 5,924, forward strand.
CGTATCCCCAGACCTCCTTGAGAATATCACTAGGGGAAACGGTTTGACCGTGACGTTGGAGAAGACAGTGGAGTAACTCGAATTCTAGATGGGTTAACTTGACCACACTTTCAAACCAGACCGCCTCAAAACGTTCGGGAACCAGGGTTAAAGGTCCAAAACTGAGTATTTCTGAGTGTTTGGCGGCCTGGGGAATGCGATCGGTGCGTCTGAGGAGAGCGCGTACCCTAGCTAACATTTCCTCCACCTCGAAAGGTTTGGTCAGGTAATCATCAGCACCCGCATTAAAACCTTCCACTTTATCTTGGGTTTGTCCTAAGGCTGTGAGCATCAAAATCGGGATGTCGGACGTGCGTTCATCTCGTCGCAAACGCTGACAGACAGTAAAACCATCGACTTTGGGCAGCATTAAATCCAGCATGATTAAATCGGGTTGTAACTGGACGGCCAAGGCCTGGCCTTTAATCCCGTCCTCTGCGGGATTAACGTCATAACCCGCCATCTCCAAGTTGATGGAGACTAATTCCGCGATTGCAGGATCATCATCGATTACAAGTATTCGGGGCATTACCAGAGTGTTATGACTAAGGGTTTGGGTAGGGAGTTGCTAAATGTGTTCTCGCTGACATCGCAACTAGGGCTTTGTCTCTCAAGGGCTTGAGTTTAGGACAACATAAAGAATCCTGTACTGATTATAAGCATGATTGCTAAATTCGGTTTTAATTTGTGAAATTTTGCTGATATAAGTCTCCTGAATGTTAAGAATTTCTAAGAAGTGTGAAGAATGTCGAGCAAGAATTGATATTGGCGCTAGACTACACCCTCTCTCTCACCAAGATCAACTAGGGAGCAGTTTTTCACTAATCTTTACAATTTCGCCATCTCGATCGATACCGGTTTCAACCGGCGGTCAAGTCCTGCTAGAGCTAAATTTCTCCCCTAAGCTCCCCCAGAGGCACTGTAAAAATTCTTAATAAAATTACCGATCGATTCAGTTTAATCTACCAAAATAGGCGGTTTTAGTAAGTATCTGTAACGAACCCGATCCATTCTACTCATCCAAACAGGTGATCATAATATGAGCGTTAATTTATCAACTCAACTGCGAGAAGGCACGAAAAAATCCCACACCATGGCAGAAAACGTCGGTTTTGTCAAGTGTTTTCTCAAAGGTGTGGTAGAAAAAACTTCCTATCGCAAACTGGTGGCTAACCTCTACTTCGTCTATTCGGCCATGGAGGAGGAGATGGAAAAACTTCCTAGTCATCCCGTCGTTTCTAAAATCTGTTTTCCTGAACTCAATCGCAAAAATGCGCTGGAACAGGATTTATATTTTTATTATGGTCCCAATTGGCGCAACGAGATCGCTTTATCTCCGGCAGGTCAGGCCTACGTTGACCGGATTCGGGAAATCGCCACAAAAGAACCCGAATTATTAGTCGCCCATTCCTATACCCGTTATCTCGGCGATCTGTCCGGGGGGCAAATCTTGAAAAAAATCGCCGAAAAAGCGATGAATCTGGAAACTGGTGGCACAGCTTTCTATGATTTCAAAGATATTCCCGACGAAAAAGCCTACAAAAACCACTATCGTCAAACCCTCGACGAGTTACCGGTGGATCAAGCCATGGCCGATCGCATTGTCGCCGAAGCTAACGCCGCTTTTGGCATGAACATGAAAATGTTCCAAGAGTTGGAAGGTAATCTGATCAAAGCGATCGGAATTATGCTCTTTAATACTCTCACCCGTCGTCGCAGCACCGGCAGCACCGAAGCTGGATTGGCTACCGCCGAATAGTAGTCAAGAAAACCAAAAAAAACGGAAATTCTAGAATTGGGGTAATGGTCAGCCTTGACATCCTCGCCGCCCTAAAAGTGCGGCGATTCCTAAACCTCACGATTTAAGTTTCTGCTTCCACCACCGTCGCATACCACAGTTAAAA
>NZ_JADBTF010000355.1:0-14589 GCF_020246295.1 Microcystis sp. M090S1
GTACGGGCGAAGCATTCGGGCAATAACCTATCGGTGAAACCGTAGATTTTTTATCCGAATGCTTCGCCCCTACAGGACGCGGGCCGATGAAGACGCAAGGTTTTGAAGCACGATTCTCTCAAAATCTTGCACCTGTTTCGCGAGAAAAGCCACAAAACCCTTACCTTGCCTACATTTCACCTTTATTCAGCAAACCCTAAATAGGTTAGGGAAGTGACTTTCAGTTAATGATGCTAAAAATGAACAATAATCTAAAATCAAGCCGATAATGACTAAATGCAACCGACGGAAGTCCAACTTAGACAACTCTATCACCTAATTTCAATAAAGTCCGAAAACTATGGACGGGTAGGTTCTCTATGGGAGGGGAGGTCGGCGACGACCTTCTCGACCCCTAATGATTTAGTATCAGTTAACGATGTTTAAAAGCTTCGATCGCCGCCGGCAAAGTATAGTAAATTCTCTCTTGGCTAATTTTATCTAACAAGCGGGAACGTTGCAATTCTAAGTACAGATCGTGTTTAACCCTCGCTAGGGCGAAAACTATACCCTGTCTTGATAATTCCCTTGCTAGTTCATCGAGAATCTCCACGGCTGTACTATCCAATTCTCCGAGTGCCTCTGTATTCAAGACAAACCATTCTACCGTTTTTGTCTCCCGGGCAATGGCGCTGAGGGCGCGACGTTTAAAGTCGGCCGCATTAGCAAAAAATAAGGGGGCATCGTAACGATAGATAACTAACCCCGGTATTGTTTGCGCTTCCGGCCAATCCTGGAGTGCGTGTAAACCCATCACCCCCGGGACTGTACCCAAGACGGCATCATCGGGCCGGGTAATGCGGGCCAATAAATCGATAACCGAGAGACCGATGGCGATGGCAACCCCGCTTAAAATCCCCGTGGTTAGCACCCCCACCATTGTCAGGACAGCGAGATTAAACTCACTATTGCGAAAGCTTTTTAGTCGTTTAGCGCCGGCAATATCCACCAGTTTACAGGCCGCATAAATCACCAGCGCACCCAAGGCGGCCTTGGGAAAGAGTACCAGTAGCGGACCGAGCAAGAAAATGACCGCCACCACCACCACTGCCACCACCAGGGAGTAAAGCTGACTTTTACTACCCACCGAATCGCCCACCGCGGTGCGACTGGCGCTGCTGCTGATGGGAAATCCCTGACAAAAACCCGCCGCCAGATTCCCCAGTCCCAGGGCTAAAAATTCTTGATTGGCATCGATTTCTTGGTTATGGCGTGCGGCGAAGGCTCTAGCGGTCAAGACGTTATCGGAATAGCCCACCAGGGCAATGCCGACGGCTGCGGTTACTAGGGGTAGTAATTGGGAAAAATCTAGGGTTGGTAAGCCAAAATTCGGCAAAGTATTGCTAATTTTCCCCACTACTGCCACCCCCTCTTGATCGAGATGGAGGGTGGCGACGGCGAGGGTTCCCAGTAAAACCGCCAGCAAGGGACCCGGTGCTTTGGGAAAATATTTTTGGATGACAAATAGAAATAGTAGCAGCAATAGAGCGAGGCCAAGGGTTGGCCAGTGCCATTGATTTATTCCCCGAAAAAAAGCTAAAATTTCTTTAAAAACCGTATTTTCACGGATTGACAAACCACTAATTTTACCCAGTTGTCCCGCAATCATGATCACCGCCACTCCCGCCATATAACCGATCAGGATCGGTTTGGAGAGTAAATTAGCTAAAAATCCCAAGCGGGCGATATAACCAACTAAACAGATTAAACCGACCATTAGGGCTAAAAAAGCCGCTAAACTGCCGTAATTTTCTCCTTGAAGGCTTACCATAGGTGCGATCGCTGCCGCCGTCATCACTGCCGTGGTCGATTCTGGTCCGAGGGATAGTTGCGATGAGGAGCCGAAAAGGGCGTAAACTAGGGCGGCTGGCACGAGAGTCCACAATCCCACCACGGGATCGACCCCGGCCAGGTCGCCGTAAGCCATACACTGGGGAATAGCGTAGGCCGCCACGGTGACACCGGCGAGTATATCTCGGCCCAGCCACTGCCATTGATAGGAGCGCAGGTTTTTTAGCCCGGGTAAATCAGGAAAATCGACTCGTCGGGAGTTTTTACTCATATTTTCTCTGTCAACGGCGACTTAACCTAATTTTAACGGAAGAATTAGCTAGGAAAAGCCCTTAGGTTGAGATATTTTCTGTCAGCAGGATATTTATACCATGTTAGCCGCAATTTTAATTAAATTGGCTAAATATACTCGGAAATATCTTCTTGACAATCATCGGCTAAGTATGATAAAGCCCGGAAGCGTAAACCGACTAATTGTTCGTAGAGAGGATTTAACTTGCACAGGGGCGGAATATGGACTAATTTATGGCCAAAAAGCACGATATCGCGTTCAAAAGGACATTGAGGCGGGACCATTTTGCAGATAAACCGGGCCAAGCGCGGATCGTGCATTTCTACCCCATCTAACCAATCTTTGAGGGGATGCAGCAGATCTGGGTGGGGATGTTCGGCACTGATAAACTCGGATTTCTGCGCTTCCGTGGTAATTTCGGGAATTTCACAGATAGTATGTTCTAAAGCTGACAAGGCCTCGATTTCTAACCCGAAAGCATCCCGATAACTATGCAGTAATTGCGCTTCGGCGGGGGAATAAATGCCATCGGCGATCGCTACCATGACCGCCGTGCGGAGGAAGTTTTCTGATATTCTGGGGTCATGACCGAAACTTGCGGCCAATTCTTCGGGACTAATCGATTGATAGAGAACGTGGTCGTCATCTAATTCTAATTCGTGAGCGAAACGGGCGATCGATTCCTGTTCGCTGGTGCTATAATCCCCATCACACCAGGCAATTGTCAGTAATCCCCGTAACCAGTCCCTAACTTGTTCGTTAGTGTATCGGTATTGAACAGAGCTAACCATAAGTATGTATGTATTGCTAAAACTGATTTCTAGTTTCTCAATTCAATTCTACCGAGCGCTCCCGGATTCTAGTGGCTCCTGTTCACATCATGTAACTATAGCCAATAACCCCATGGTCAGCTAGGAATTTTTTGGTTTTCAGTCGGCATAATCGGGCAATTTTCGCCCCTAGGAGCAGGGGTAAGGGTTGGTGCTTCTTGTCCCTTCCCCACCCGCGTCAGTCCTGCTGAAAAGGCGGATTCCTGGGATTAACGTCCGATCCCGAGGTAACGGAAACCGGCTGCTGTCACCACCGCAGGATCGAGGAAATTGCGACCATCAATTAACACGGGTTCGCGCATGGTTTTAACCATTTTCCCGTAGTCGAGACGGAGGAATTCTTGCCATTCCGTCACCACCACCAAAGCGTCACAACCATCGGCCAATCTTTCCGGATCCGATTCGATAATCACACCGCTTAAACCGTGACTTAAACCACTTTGGGAAACGATCGGATCGTATGCTTTTACCTTAGCACCTAAACGATTTAACTGTTCGATCATAGTTAAAGCCGGAGCATCGCGCATATCATCGGTATCGGGTTTAAAAGTTAATCCCAACAAACCGACGGTTTTACCCTTGAGGATTTTTAATTCCTGTTGCAGTTTTTCGATCGCAATTGTCCGTTGACGTTTGTTAACATTGATAGCGGCGTTAAGTAATTCCGTTTCGTAACCGTAGTCTTCCGCGGTATGTACCAAAGCCGACACATCTTTGGGGAAACAGGAACCCCCCCAACCGATCCCGGCCGAGAGGAACTTGCTGCCGATACGGGAATCTAAACCGATACCTTTAGCCACTTGGGTGACATCGGCCCCCACGCGATCACAGATATTAGCTACTTCGTTAATAAAGCTAATTTTGGTGGCTAGGAAGGCATTAGCGGCGTATTTAATCATTTCCGCCGAACTGAGATCCGTAACCACCACGGGAACGGGAGGCAAGGAGGGATCCTCAGCGAATTGGCGTTTAACCAAAGGCGCGTACAATTCCTTCATCATTTCAATGGCTTTCGGGTTATTACTGCCTAAAACAATGCGATCGGGGTTAAAAGTATCATAAACTGCCGAACCTTCCCGTAAAAATTCGGGATTGCTAACCACATCGAATTCCGCTTCGATGCGTTCTAGTGTACTAATACCGCCAACCGCAGCCACGAGATTTTTTTGTCTTTCGGCCACTCCATCGAGGACGATCATCCGTACCCAATCCCCAGAACCGATGGGAACGGTCGATTTATTGACGATTACTTTATAACCACCGTTGAGATGGGCCCCAATACCCCGGGCCACCGCTTCCACATAACGAGTGTCACTTTCTCCCGTGGGTAGTGCTGGTGTACCAACAGCGATAAAGAGGATTTCACCGTGTTTAACTCCCGCTTCTAGATCCGTGGAGAATTCCAGATTGCCGGAGGCTGCGGAAGACTGCATTAATTCTGATAACCCCGGTTCATAGATGGGGGATTGTCCCGATTTCATCAATTTGACTTTTTCTTCATTGTTGTCAATACAGATGACATGATGGCCGATATGTGCTAGGCACACCCCGGTGACTAAACCCACATAACCCGTTCCGATAACACAAACACGCATGATAATTACTCCAGTGACAATTGAGTTAAATTTATTGATTAGGGATTAGCTTAGACGAGAACGGAAATCCTCGATCGTCATTTTTAAACCCTGACTTAGAGGAATAGTTGGACTCCAATCCAGATAAGTTTTAGCACGAGTGATATCCGGTTGTCGTTGCTTGGGATCATCTTCCGGCAGTGGTTGATAGACCAATTCGGCCTCGGGATTAATCATGCCTTGGATCACTTGCGCTAATTCCAGAATTGTGTATTCGTCGGGATTGCCTAGATTAACCGGCCCGATAAAGTCCCCATTCATCAAACGCATTAACCCTTCCACTAGGTCAGAAACATAGCAAAAACTGCGGGTTTGGGAACCTTGACCATAAACCGTCAGGGGTTCACCGCGCAAAGCTTGCACCACGAAATTACTCACCACTCGACCATCGTTTTCCAGCATTCGCGGGCCGTAGGTGTTGAAAATCCGGGCCACCCGGATATCGACTTTATGCTCCCGATAATACTCGAAAGCCAGGGTTTCTGCTACCCGTTTACCCTCGTCATAACAGGAACGCGGTCCGATGCAGTTGACATTGCCTCGATATTCTTCCGTTTGTGGATGCACATCGGGATCGCCGTAGACTTCCGAGGTAGAAGCGAGCAAAAATCGCGCTTTTACCCGTTTAGCTAGACCCAGCATATACATAGTCCCTAAAACATTGGTTTTAATCGTTTTGACGGGATTATATTGATAGTGAATTGGGGAAGCAGGACAGGCCAGGTGATAAATCTGATCGACTTCTAAACGGATCGGCTCGGTGATATCGTGACGAATTAGCTCAAAATAAGGATTTCCTAGCCATTTAACGATGTTTCGGCGCGTCCCCGTGTAGAAGTTATCCAGACAGATCACTTCATGACCCTGTTCCATCAAGCGATCGATTAGATGGGAACCAATAAAACCTGCACCGCCTGTAACTAGGATTCTCATGTAATCGCAAAGTAAACATATAAAATTATTCTTAAAATACCCTTACGCTGGCTTTTTGGCAAATATTTTTTTTGACGGGGTGTTAAGTATCAGTGATCGGTGATCAGCGATCGCCGATTCAAGGCTAATGGCTGAATAATGGCTCGGTAATCCTTAAAATGGAAATAACACGCAAATTTGAGGCTAGATTATGAACAGTGGCGAGCAAAATAAGCTATTTATCCTGATTGATGGGCATTCTTTGGCTTTTCGTGCCTATTATGCCTTTGCCAAGTCTCGTTCTGGTCCTCTGCGTACTTCTAGCGGTATTCCCACCAGTGTGTGCTTTGGGTTTTTAAATTCTCTGATGCAGTTACTTGAAACTCAAAAACCCACTTATTTAGCAGTTGCTTTTGATTTAGCAGCTCCTTCTTTTCGCCATGAAGCTGATGTCAATTATAAGGCGAATCGGCAAGAGACTCCCGAAGAATTTCGCCCCGATTTAACTAATCTGCAAAGTCTCTTGGCAGCGATGAATATTCCTATTGTGACTTCCCCGGGTTACGAAGCAGATGATGTTTTAGGAACTTTGGCAAAACAAGCTGGCGATCATGGTTATACGGTCAAGATTTTAACAGGCGATCGAGATTTATTCCAATTGGTAGATGAGGAGAAAAAAACCACGGTTCTCTATCTGGATATTAATGCGGTCAAAAGTACATCGGGACAGGGTTATACAGAATTCAATTCCCAAGCTGTCACGGAAAAGTTAGGGGTGACACCAAAACAGGTAGTAGATTTTAAAGCTCTTTGCGGTGATAAGTCTGATAATATCCCCGGAGTGCGCGGAATTGGCGAAAAAACAGCGATAGATTTATTAAAAAAATACGATAACTTAGACGATATATATACCAATCTGGAATCGATCAAGGGAATGGTAAAAACTAAATTATTAGAGGGAAAAACCGCCGCCGAAAGTTCTCGCTATTTAGCCAAAATTGCCCTTGATGCCCCCGTTAGTCTGGAGGAGGAGAAATTTCGTCTCCGAGGTTTTGATCGGCGTTTAGTTCAACCTTTATTGGCAAGATTAGAGTTAAAGAAAATTCTCCAGAAACTCGATCAAATTCAACAGTATCTAGGTGGCACTCCTACTCTAGAATTAACTAGCGATGCTGATTCTAATCAATTGTCTCTGTTTGATTTACCCCCTATTTCTCCACCGGTTCTAATTGCTCCGGAAATTATTGATACTATTCCTAAGTTAGATGCTTTACTGGCAAAATTAACAACTTTCACTAATCCACATTTTCCCGTCGCTTGGGACACCGAAACCACGGATTTAAATCCTCGTGTAGCCAAATTGGTCGGGATCGGTTGCTGTTGGGGAAAAGAATTAAATGCTATGGCCTATATTCCTATCGGCCACCAGAGCGGTGATAATTTAAATCTAGAGATAGTCCTCGAAAAATTACGCCCAATTTTAGCGGGTGATAATTATCCGAAAGTCTTCCAGAATGCGAAATTTGATATTGATGTTTTTTATCATCAAGGAATTACCGTTAAAGGTCTAGTTTTTGATACTATGGTGGCTAGTTATGTCCTCCATCCCGAACTAACTCATAATCTCGAAGATTTATGCGATCGCTATTTAGACGGTATCACTTCCCTTAGTTATAAAAGTCTCGGTATTCCTGGGGGAAAAACCATCGCTGATTTAGATATTGCCACCACTGCTAACTACTGTGGATTAGATGCCTACGCTACCTATTTACTTCGAGAAAAATTACAGGCAGAATTAACTAAAATTCACCCTTTGTATCAATTATTCTCAGAGGTAGAATCTCCCTTAGTCATGGTGCTGTGGCAGATGGAAAATTATGGTATAAAAATTAATATTAACTATCTAAAAAACTTTTCCCAGCAACTAGAAAGAGACTTGGCAGACATAGAAAAAAAAGCTTATGAATCCATCGGAGAAACTTTTAATCTTAGCTCTCCTAAACAGTTAAGTGAAATCCTCTTTGATCGATTGGCACTCAATCGCAAAAAATCCAGAAAAACTAAAACAGGTTACTCCACCGATCAAAGTGTTTTAGAGAAACTACAAGGAGATCATCCCTTAGTTGATTATATCCTTGAACATCGCACCTTGTCCAAATTAAAATCCACCTATGTGGATGCTTTACCGAAATTAGCCGAACCAAAAACCGCACGAGTACATACAGATTTTAATCAAACCATCACCAGCACCGGACGCTTATCATCCTCCAATCCTAACCTACAAAATATCCCCATTCGCAGTGAATTTTCCAGGCGAATTCGTCAAGCTTTTATCCCCGAAGATGGTTACTTATTAGTATCAGCAGACTACTCACAAATCGAGTTAAGAATTCTTGCTCATCTCAGTCAAGAACCAGTTTTATTAGAAGCGTATCGTAGTAATCAAGATGTTCATAAAGTCACCGCTCAATTGCTCTTTGATAAAAGGGAAATTACGCCAGAAGAACGCAGTTTAGGAAAAACAATTAACTTCGGAGTTATTTATGGCATGGGAGCGCAAAAATTCGCCCGTGAATCGAAATTAACCGTAGAACAAGGCAGAAAATTTATTGAAAAATATCATCAACGTTATGCCCAAGTATTTGAGTATTTAGAGAATAGCAAAAAACAAGTGATCGCTCAGGGATATGTAGAAACAATTTTGGGCAGAAGACGTTATTTTAACTTCGATAATCCCCTCTTAAAAAGACTGCGAGGACTGTCCTTACACGACATCGATTTAGATAGCCTCAAACTCAACAACGAGGAAGCACAATTATTAAGATCGGCCGCTAATGCGCCCATTCAGGGTTCCAGTGCTGATATTATTAAAGTAGCGATGGTAAAATTGGCAGAGGTACTACAAAATTATCAGGCGAGATTACTGCTGCAAGTCCATGATGAATTAGTATTGGAAGTACCGAGGGAAGAATGGCCATCCCTAGAGTCAAAAATCAAGACGACTATGGAAGAAGCTGTCTCCTTGACGATCCCTCTCTTGGTAGAAATTAAAGCCGGTGACAATTGGATGGAAACCAAATAAAACTATGATCGAAAACAGACAATTTTTAACCCCAGAAGAATCCGCAGATGTGGACGCTGCCCTCTTAACTTCTCCAGAAAAATTCCTGACTCGTTTAACGATTTCTTCCCTACGCTTACTAAAAATAATCGCCGAGGATACGGGAGTAACCCTAGAAGAACTAACCCATAAACAGGTCATTCAATGGCTAGAAAAAGATAGTAAACTGCGTCGGGAACAGGGGATCGAAGCGGCAGTGCTGAAATGGTAAATAAACTCTTAAAAAATCAGCTACCCCTGACAATTTATGCTAGTTTTTAGCTATAAAGTTACTGAAGTTACAACAATGACAATTACCCTAAAAGTGCCTAGTATTGCCTGTGAAGGTTGCGCTAATACCATTACTAAAGCGATTAACAATCAGCAACCGGCGGCCCAAATATCGGTGGATGTAGCCAATAAAATCGTCACCGTAGAAACCACCGCATCCCGCGCAGAAATTGCCCAATGGATCAGCGAAGTCGGCCATACTGTTGAATCTGGAAGTGAGGGTTGACATCCTCCCCCGTTAAAAATAGACCTCTGTAAAAATCAAAAATTGTCGTGATTATTGTTGAATGTCATCTCGAATACTGCGATATTTCTTAGCAAGTGTGCGGAGATTTCGCTTGAATGTTGCCGAGGCTAAAACTTGAATTATCGGTTGATTAGTCATCTTCTAACCCTTCCCAAAGTTGAGAAACGGGAATGGTTTGTCCTGTCATGGCTTCATGCCAAGCTTGCCGAAAGTCTGCTAAAATTTCTGCTTGAGATGTATCTTGGGTTTCCTCCTCTGGGATGAGAATAATAACTTCTACACGGCTGTTTTTGTCTATGATTAAAGGATGATCTAGGGTTAGTTGTCCTTGTTCATCAATGGTTGCCATAACCTTGAGTGCTTTCATGTTTCTCTGCTTGAGTGGGTTAGTTCAATATCTAAATTATGCTAATTTTCCCAAAGTTTTACCTGATCAGAATCTTTTCTAGTTCTTTAACTAAAAATGGTAAATCATTTTTAACGGTATTCCAAACAATATCTTCATCAACATTTAAGTAATCGTGTACTACTTTACTCCGCATTCCGACGACTGCTTGCCAAGGAATTGTTGGATAATTCTCCCGAAAGTCTGGTGATACACGACGCGCTGCTTCTCCGATAATTTGCAATAAATGGGTGAGGGATAACCGTAAAAGTTCGTTATTATCAAAATCTTCTCGACTGACACCTTCTACAAAGCTAAGTGCTTTATTTGCTGTGTCAATCATGTGTTCAACATACACTTGATTATCTTTCTGCGACATAACACACCTCTGCTGTTGCTAAAACACGCTCACGAATACGATGATTAAGAGATTTGACGGTAACGAGATCAATAGTACGTCCATCAAATAATTGAGATAATTCTTCTTGAATTTGATGAAGTTTGAAAAAACTAGGGGTAAAACCAAGTTCAAACTCAACGAGCAGATCAATATCACTATCTGCGGTAAAATCATCTCGTAAAACTGAACCAAATAAGGAAAGTTTATGAATATGCCAATGTTGGCAAAGTTGTGAGAGTTTTTCTTGAGGAATTTTCATATTTTTGTGTTGATCAGATTAGGTTTACTCCCAAGCTTTCTAGTTGTTGATTTATCCAAGCGGTTGCCGTTTCTTCATCGTTTTCTATTGCTTTTTCTACTCCTATTTTAGCAACTTCTAGGCGTTAAATTTTCCCCCCTTTTTAAGGGGGGATTAAGGGGGGATCGAAAGATTTAGCTGCTCACAAACCGCCTCAAAATTTCTTAATACCTGCGAATTCGTGAATCTAATAACTTTTAATCCATAGCTTTCTAATCGCGCAGTTCTCTCTTTATCATAGGCTTTTCCCTCATCCGTAAAGTGAGTATCTCCATCAATTTCAATCACAAGTTTGAGGCTAGGGCAATAAAAATCAACAATGAAATGATCAATGGGGCGTTGTCTTAGGACTTTGAATTTGAAATTTTTTAGATAGGAATACCACAGCCTTTTCTCTGCTAAGGTCATGTTCTTTCGCAGTTCTTTCGCTCTGGCTACTAGGGCAGTATTATAAGGTAGATGAAAGTCGCTGTTGTTTAGGGTCATTGATCCCCCCTACCCCCCTTAAAAAGGTTCATTGATCCCCCCTACCCCCCTTAAAAAGGGGGGAAATGTCTAAGGATTCTAGTTGTTGGTTTATCCAAGCGGTTGCCGTTTCTTCCTCGGTTTCTATCGCTTTTTCTACTCCTATTTTAGCAATTTCTAATAGTTGTTTTGATTTTTGCTTTGTTTTTTTTGCACTCAGCATTTTTTCAGCTATAGAAAGCTGAGTATCTTTAGAAATTAGAGGAATATACATATTTTTAATAGTTGGCAAATCAGTATTTTGTCTGACGCTTGCTTGAGCGATATTTCGCATCAAGTAATATTCCTTAGCTACTTTTTCAATATAAAGAGCTACAAAGTAAGGATTAAATTTTGATTGATCTTTGATTCTAATTCTAATGGTAAAAGATGCAAAAATCCAACCAACTTGTTCATCTTCAACAACACCACAATTACCGACAGTTCCCATTTGAGATATGACTATATCACCTTGTTTTGTATAAACTTTTGAAGGTAAATTTTCTGTGTTGATAATTCTGTCTAATTGAGTAGTTATAATCTCGGTATTTTTAAGATTTAATCCTTTAATATATGGAACTCCCTCATCAGTTTCCGTATAGGGACTGGTGGGAACAGAACCATAGTTAACAAGAGAGCAAATATCCTCTACCAAAAAAAAACCATTTGCTTTGATTTTATTTTCTACTTGATAAAATTTCGGTTGATAATACTCAGCATCCAAGCGTCCAGAAGACAAAAAAGACTCAGAAAAACTCTTAACGGCGATGCTTTCTTCGGTAGGTTGCCAATCTTTTAAACCAAGTTCTGTTAATAGTAAATCTTCAGCTTGTTGGTAAATTTCTTTAGCTTTAATAAGATTATGATAAGAGAGATTAATTAATAACTCAAGAAAATCTTGAAAATCAGACTTCAGAATAGGAATAAGAAGATTTTCAAGAATTGTTAGATTGACGTGTCCTTGTAAACCACCACTAGCAAATCTGAATAACTGACTTGTGCCAAGTTTTGAATTCAGAAAACTTACAAGATAAAATGGATTGACTTTATCTTTTTTACTCTCTACGATGATAATATCAGCAGAGTTAACAACTGCTGAATCAAGGTAAATACTAGCTTTCCCAAAAGAGCCACTTCTAGCAATAAGAATATTCCCTTTTTTGATTTGAGATTTTCTAAGTTTTTGATGAAATTTTTGAGTAATCTTTTGGCAATTATCAATATTAACAAAGAATTCATCTATATTCCGAGTCTGGAGTAGCAGAATTCCAGATTCATCATATTCCGAAACCATTGAACCAACATGACCAACATCAATCTTTGTGGCGACTTGAAATAAAGATTGAGTTTCGACACTATCTAATACTTGAACAACATTCATATATTCTTTTTGAAAAAACTCTGCATCGACTCTAAAACTTTCATTGTTAAATTTTGCCTTGCTAAACAATAACTCAACGGCTTCAATTCTATCCATTAACTGCTGATATTTAACCGCATCAAAAGCTCCCCCCCTGTCCCCCTTATTAAGGGGGGTGGCGTTAGCCGGGGGGATCTCAAAAAAACTTAAATTCTCCTTTTTAGCAAACTCAATAAAGGCCTCAGCGATACCATCTTCCGTTAATCCATCATGATTAAAAAGATCATGATCCACAATCCAATGATTATGTTTATCTAAGAGAAAATCCCCCGAATCATCAGACCCTTTAACATAAACTTTTTCCCCAGAATTATCCTTGCCTGACTTCTGCATCGTCGCAAAAAAGATATTATAATCATCCTGACGAGGACAAAGCGCGCCTATTTTGGGATCATCATTCCATTTTTGCACCAATAACACCGAGGTTTTTGTTCCCGTATGGGGTTTAAAAGTATTACCATGTAATCCCACCACTGCCAAAATTCGACATCTTTCGGCAATAAAATCCCGAATATTTTTATCAGAGGAATTATTAAAGCGTCCTTGGGGTAAAACTATCGCCATTCTTTCCCCCGGTTTCAAAAAGTCTAGATTGCGCTCAATAAATAAAATATCGCGTCCTACCTTAGTTTCCCATTTACCGTTAGGCTTTTTTGCTAAGTCATAACGAGCAATCATGCGCGGTTCTTTGATGTCACCCGCAAAAGGTGGATTTGCCATCAAAATATCGAATTGAAACTCCCTATAGTCCGGACTTCCCTTTGGACGGAGTTTTTTCAAGCGTCTGAAACCTTCATGATAAACATCATCCCATTCTTCCTGTTGCGTCACCTCATCCCATAATTCATAATCTAGAGTGTTTAAATGTAGTACGTTTGTTTGTCCATCTCCAGCAATCAGATTGAGGGTTCGTGCTACCCTTACCGCTTTTTCATCAAAATCAATAGCAAATACCTTTTCTTCCACATATTCCTTACAACGGGGTGGCTTTTCTTCCAATGAAAATAAATGACTTACTTCTAATCCCTCATCCTCTAGAATCTGCCGCCAAACATGAAAGATCGTATGTACTGGAAAACCCGATGAACCAGCTGCGCTATCAATCATATATTCATCTTCTTGGGGGTTAAGCATCTTCACACACATATCAATCACATAACGAGGGGTGAAAAACTGTCCTTTTTCCCCTTTACTGCTTTGATTGATTAAATACTCAAATGCTTCATCAATTACATCCAAATTGGAGTTAAATAGCTTCACATTCTCTAAGGATGACACACAAACCGATAAGTGAGAAGGTGTCAGACTAATCTTGGCATCCTCACTAAATACCCCTGGCCATTTTTTCTTAGCTTTGTCAAAAAGATCCTGAATTTTCGTTTTTAATGCGCTTTCTGTTTGTCCTGTATTACGAAACTCCAGAGAACGAGTAGAACGTCGATTCCCCTGTCCAGAATACCATTCATCATAGAGCTTGGCAAAAATCAGCTTAAATAATTCCTCAAAGACATCTACCCCCGCATTTGCTAATACCTCATCTTCCATTTCTTCGATTAGCGTTTTCAGAGATTTATTTTCTTTGACTAACTTATCATTGGCGATTAAATCATCTAAAGTGAACTTAATCTGGAGAATATCTGCTAGGGTTTGATTAGAGTTAGGGATATCTGGAATATCTTCAAAATAATTGGGATCTTTGCGTTGATAATAGGAAATCTGATCGCCATTCGTCCAGACAGCCATCGGCGAACCTGTGCCGTTACAATAGGAACGTAGTTGTGCTTTTCCTTCCTTGAGCTTGGGTTTTTTTACCTCTACCAAAATATAAACTGTGTTCAGGCGATCTTTGTCCATCACCGCAATATCTGCTCGTTTTACCTCCCTGCCAAAATTCACCCCATACTCCACCTGAATGCGACTGAGAGGATAATTTAAGCGATCGCTTAAAACCCTTGAATATAATTGTCTAATCGCTTCTTCTGGGGTAAGTTTAATCTCTTTTTTCCGTACTAAGCAAATTGTATAGGGAGCTTCCCCATTTTTCGTCTTTTTCAGCGTAATTGTCTGCTCTAATTGCTCAATTTCTGCTGGCGTAAACTGGGACAACTTATAACTTGAGTCTTTGAGAATATTAGCTAATTTCATAGGTTAAAGATGATAGAGATAAATAAAAATTTTTATACCGAGCCTTGAAAGAAATCCCAGCCTTGACAAATTGAGTTAAGTAATCTACTGATGCGAGAATTTTCCCTGTACAAGCCGGTAGGCATGACTTGAAATCATTGTATTCTTGGCTATTAAGTAGGTAGGTGTTAAAAGTTGTCAGACACCCCCCTTATCAAGGGGGGACTAAGGGGGGATCAAGGGGGGATCAAGGGGGGACTAAGGGGGGATTAAGGGGGGATCGAACCTAAAATCCATTTTTAATTTAATTATAACCAGCTAC
>NZ_JADBTF010000356.1:0-5920 GCF_020246295.1 Microcystis sp. M090S1
TAGAAAGGCATTTAGCGATTTTTGTCAATTGTTTTTGATATAGAGCGAACTAATCAATTAAGTCTCTTACCAGATAAGGATTTAGTCGATTTATGCCCCCCTATCGAACCATACCAAGTAACGAAGAACCGGAAAAATCAGAGGATTTTAAATCTAAACCTCGCTCAAATATTGTATCTATAGCTAACATTTCTCCGTCGCTAGTCATAAATTTATGATCTTTGGTTGCTTGGATAGTTTGCCCATTTTCTAGGGTGTATTCAAAGACTTCTTGTAAACCTCGCTCGTGCCATTGAGAGATTGGTTGACTATAAACAAAACCATTTTGGTCAACAGTATAAACAGTGCAGTTAATTTCTTCGCTCACAATTTTAGCAATTGGTAATAATCCGTATTCCTCAGTTAAAATTAACGTCTCACCTCCTAGACAATATTCGGCAAAATTTACCATCTGTTCAAAGAGATTTTCAGCGATTCTTTTTTCCACACCATTTTTAGCAGCACCATCGATAAACATCTCCCTTTGTTTCTGCATTTCGGAGGCTTTTTTCTTACCCATTGCCCGACGCAATAGATCCGCTTCTCCTAGGGAATAACCGGCTAAATCCTGCGCCATTTTCATAATCTGTTCTTGATAGACTAAAACTGCGTAGGTTTCCTTAAGAATTGGTTCCAATAAAGGATGATCATAACGAATGGGTTCTCTACCGTGTTTTCTGCCAATAAAGAGAGGAATTAATCCCGCATCTAAAGGTCCGGGGCGATAGAGTGCTAAGATTGAAGATATGTCCTCAATACCCGATGGTTTTAACTCTTTAACGATCTGTTTCATCCCCGATGATTCTAACTGGAAAATACCTTCTAAATCCCCTTCTTCGAGTAATCCGTGGGTTTTGAGAATATCGGGAGGTAGTTTTTTATGTTCCCCTTTAGCCCGAATTTGCAGGGCTTTTCTTTCATCTAAAGGCAATTGTTCGAGATCGATATCTATCCCCTGATTTTGTTTAATTAAATCGGCGGTTTTTTTCAAAGTGGTTAAATTTCTTAACCCTAAAAAGTCCATTTTTAACAATCCCAATGATTCTAAATCCTCCATGAAATATTGGGTAATTACCGCCCCATCATTATTTTTCTGGAGGGGAACCACTTCATCTAAAGGTTGGGAAGAAATGACGACTCCCGCAGCATGAACTCCGAAGGTTTTGTTAGTACCTTCGATACGAATTGCCATATCTAACCAATGACGCACATGGGGTTCCGTATCGTATCTTTCTTTAAATGCTGGTTCGGGAGTTTCATCGGAAATCATCACTTTTAAAGGTGTGGGTTTACCGCGGGAAACGGGAATCATTTTCGCCATTTTATCCGATTCGGCGTAGGGAATATCTAACACCCGCGCCACATCTTTTAAGACAGCTTTTGATGTCATGCGGTTAAAAGTAATGATTTGGGCAACATTAGCCTCCCCGTATTTTTCCGTGACGTATTGGATCATTTCATCCCGTCTCTCGATACAGAAATCCGTATCAATATCAGGCATAGATTTCCGTTCAGGATTGAGAAAACGCTCAAATAATAAACCGTGATGAACGGGATCAATATTGGTTATTTTTAAAGAATATGCTACCAAAGAACCCGCCGCAGAACCGCGTCCTGGACCGACGGGAATATCATGATCTCTAGCATATTTTATATAGTCCCAAACGACGAGAAAATAGGTAGAAAATCCCATTTTCTGTAACATTTTTAATTCGTATTCAAGCCTTTCTTTGTAAACAGGCTCAATCTCGTGACGAGAAGGACATTTTAATCTTTCTAGCAATCCTAACCAAGCAATTTCTTCTACATAACTATCAGCAGTATGTCCCGCAGGAACTGGATAATTAGGGAGTCTCGGTTCATTAAATATGTTATAATGTTCGACTTTTTCTGCTACTTCTAAGGTGTTATTAATCGCTTCTTCAATCACATCTTCGGGCAGATGATCACGGAAAAGTAAACGCATTTCATCAGCAGATTTTAAGTATTCTGTGCCGCTATAACGGAGGCGTTTGTCTTCAGTAATTAACTTGCTAGTTTGAATACATAGCAAGGCATCGTGTGCCTCTACATCGTAACAGGAAATAAAGTGAGAATCGTTAGTAGCAACTACTTTGATTCCTAATTCTTTAGCAATTTTAACTATTTCTACATTAACAATCCGATCTTCTTTAGAACCATGATCTTGAATTTCTAAGTAAAAATCATCACCAAAAAGTTTTTTATACCATTTAGCAGTTTCCTTAGCCAGTTTCCTGTTATTAGCTAAAATCGCTTGGGGAATCTCTCCACCCAAGCAAGCACTGGTAACTATCAATCCTTCGTGGTATTGTTGGAGTAACTCTTTATTGATACAAGGACGAGCAAAAATGCCTTTACCTTGAATACCTTTCAGATTAGAAATAGTAGTTAATTTAACCAAGTTTTTATAGCCTTGGGTGTTTTTGGCTAAAACAACTTGATGATATTTTCGGTGGCGAAGATTGACTTCAATATCGCCATTGACTACATACATTTCATTGCCAATAATTGGTTTTATTCCCTTATTACGGCAGGTTTTAATTAATTCGATCGCACCATACATGACTCCATGATCGGTTAAAGCGATCGCTGGTTGTCCTAATTCGATCGCTCGATCAATTAGTGCCGGTAATTGGGAAGCACCATCAAGTAAGCTATAATCACTGTGAATATGTAAACCGACAAAAGACATAGTTTTTCAGGAAAAAGTAACAAGTAAAAAGCAAAAAAACCAGAATTTACTTACTTTTAATTTTCAGCAATCACAGTCTATTTTTAGGGTTGATTGAGAATCGTATAGGGGAAAGAACTTTCTTCTAAATTAAACCATTGTTCTCGCAGTTTCTGGTTATCATTGCTGCCGACAACAGTATCAACAAATTTTTTCCATTCGGGATCGTTTTTGGGTAAAATACAGCCATAAAGTTCGGTGGTAATCGGTTGACGGGGTAGTAGCACAAATTGTCGCGGATCCTGTCCTTGTTTAACGATTTCCCCCAGCAGAAGAATTCCATCACTAACCACTGCTTTTACTTCTCCCCTTTGTAATTTTGCCACTGCTTCACTTCGATCACTGACAGCTTGCCAATTAGCCAGAGGATATATATAACGAATAATACTATCGGTGGTGGTGTGGGGAATATAGGCGATCGCAACTGCCGCTAAAGTGTTATTAATATCTATTTTATCAACATTTTCCCTTTTAGTTAGAAATTGCGCTCCTGTCATAAAATAGGGAATAGAAAAATTAACCTTTTCTAGTCTTTCTTCCGTAATTGTTGCCGCATTACAGGATAAATCTACTTGTCCCTGTTCCACTTGCTGAAAACGATTATTAGTCGTCGCTTCTGTAAAGGTTATTGTAATCGGTTTACCTAATTCTTGTTCTAATCGACGTTGGACTAAGCGCATTAATTCCACTCCATAACCTGTCCATTGTCCCGTTTTCTCATCGATATAACTAAAGGGAGTAGCGTCTTTTCTGGCTGCCGCTTTTAATTCTCCCGTGCGAGCAATTCTTTGTAAAACTGTTTCTGCCAAGGCTGATAAATGTAGATTATTTATCAGTAAAAGACCTAGAAAAATCAACCAAAAGTTTTTAGACATATCAAGAAAGCAAGAAGGAGATAGGGAGAAAAAAGCTAACAACCAACGCACGATTAGCAAATGCTGCTATATTTTAACTAGAGCTTGCTGAATAAATCTAAAAACCTTGTTGGATAAGACTTTTAGACCTTTTTAAAATCCAAAAGTGCCTCGTCTGGGAGTAATCAGGGGGAAAATTCAGGTACTTTTTCTCTGAAAATTAGGTAATTGAGCAGATGAAAATCGGTAAAACCCTACACCCTACCCCCACCGAAAAACTTTTTCAGCAAACCCTAACTACGATCCTCGAATAATCCACTCAAACGTTCTACTTCTGTTTGTGCTGTGTACATAGGAGTTCCAGCCAGAATTCCGGTAACATTGCGGAAAGGTTGACCGATGTGCATACCTTGATGATCGATCGAAAACTCACGAATATCCTTATCGTGCATAGAACCGCGCATTTTTAAAACAGTGATACCGCGGCGCATTTCTCCATACATTTCCACATAACGCAGCAGAATAATTGAATCGGTAATTGTAGAAATATGCGCTTCTGTGATCGAGGAACCTCCTAATAAAGTGGGAGTGGTGGAAGTAAATAATCCTCCCACCTCTTTTTGCTTAATAAAAGAAGTCAAACCGATAATAAATTCCCGAAATCCTTTCAGATTAGAAACCCTTTCTAAAGCAGATAAACTATCTACTGCCACTCGATTAGGTTGAAACTCCTCGATAATTTCCTTCATCATAATTAAATGATTTTCTAAACCCGTAGTTTCGGGATAACGGCAGACTACCTTTAATTTACCTTCCTTTTCCATGCGGTCATAATCTACACCCCAACCGGTAGCATTTCTAAATAACTGTTCGCGACTTTCCTCGAAGGCAAAAATTAAACATCTTTCCCCATTGGTTACTCCCCCGGCCATAAATTCTGTCACCATCAGGGTTTTTCCTGTTCCTGTGGCTCCCGAAACCAAAATAACCGAATCGCGGAAGAAACCACCCCCACACATTCTATCGAGTTCCAAGCTGCCGGAAGTAATGCGAATATTAGAGGATTTTTGTTCTAATTCAATGGCTGATAAAGGAATAATCACGGCCCCTTTGTTGGGAATAATTGTAAAAGGAAATTCTCCTTTTTGGTGATCGGTTCCCCGATATTTTAAAATTTCGATCGTCCTTCTTCTTTTCTCATCGGTTAAAACGTTGCGTAAAATCACCACATTATCGGCCACAAACTCCTCCACCCCATAACGACTGATTTCGCCGTATTCTTGGGTTCTTTCTGCGGTCATAATCGCTGTTACTTCCAATTCTCGCAAAGCGGTTGCCAGACGAAAAAGATCACTTCTCACTTGAGCGCTATCACTTAAATGGCTAAAAATTGCGCCTAAAGAATCCATAGACACCCGTTTGGCTTTATTTTTGCGGATAGCAAACTCAATGCGAGCGATTAATGCGCCTAGGTCGTATTCTCCCGTCACCATCGGCTTTTCTTCCGGTTGGGGGGAAGCATCGACAAAGGCCCATTGACGATTCTCCTCCCACTGCCGGATATTCCAACCAAAACCACCCATATTTTTTCTTAGTGCTTGGGGTGGCTCCTCGAAGGTGACAAAAACGCCATTTTCTCCATTTTTGATGCCTTCTGCCAGAAATTGACAGGCAAAAACCGTTTTAGCACTTCCTGCCGTCCCCGCTATCAAAGTTGCTCTTCCTTTCGGTAATCCCCCTTCCGAAAGAAAATCAAAGCCGGGGATTCCTGTTTCTAACTTCTCAATCAACTCTAGGGGATTATTTTGCGTCATTTAAGTTCTCTATGAAAACGAGCCAATGTTTATTGTACCTATTTCAGTGACCGGCGATACCAGAAATTCATCCCTAGTTGGGGTGTATCAAGAAAATTCAGTGAGCGTTGTTAACTTTTATGACAATATCGACTAGATTATCCACATTATCTGCTGAGAATTTCTCGAATATAAATGATCAATAAATAATCCCAAGAGCTTATTTTTCAAGAAAATATTAAGTAGGCTGTGTTAGCGCAGTAAGGTAGTTAGTGGGACTTAGACAAAAAACAAATCGAGAAAAGCCTCAACTCCAATCCCCGCTTGGGATTTACTTCGAGAAGCCCAAAATCGCTGAAACCCAGATATATCTGAACTTCCCCCATACATATATACCATAATAGCCCAAAACCCTTATCCATCAATGGATGCAACCCCTTAACTTTTCTTAATGTACCCATGTAATTTGTAACATTTCTTAA
>NZ_JADBTF010000357.1:0-3458 GCF_020246295.1 Microcystis sp. M090S1
ACTGTCTCTTGAAGCTAATTATGATGATTATCTTGAAAAAAAATGATAATTAGACAGAAGTTCTCTTGTTCACATAGAGAACTTTATCTTCTTTTGTTTTCAAAATGAGAATTGCTGGTCCACTACTTTTGATGTAGATTTTTTTACTATTCTATGGTGTGGGAATCGGGGGACACAGGGAAAACGCCCATCTGGTGGCGCAGTTAAGAAAGTCAGAAGCCAGAAATCGGGTGGGGAAAAAATTCTGTCTTCTGCCTTCATAGCGGGCAATCTGCCTACTGATGAGATTCTAGCCTCGTGGTTTTGCTATTGTCCCCATCCGAGAATAAATCATCGCTAAATAGATCATCAAGGGGCAGTTCTTCGTCAGAAGGTAAGGATTCTAGATTAGCCATTTCTTCATTATCCAACATACTGAAGAAATCTAGTTCTTCTTGGTCACTCGCAACAGAAGCAACATTTTGGCGGTTAGATGCAACTGTAGGGGTTTCTTCCGCAAAATAATCGAATAATTCGGGGTTATTGCTGTCATCGGTATCAGCAAATAAGTCATCTAGAAAATTTTGGTTATCAGCGAATTTTTCGGTGTCGGGGGCTAATAAATCAGAGAAACTGGTGTCACTGCTAACGGTTTCTTGAATCTGAACGTAATTACCCGATAATTCTTCTAGGCTACCGATAGTTCTCGTTTCTTCCTCTAATGTTAAACTGTTGAGAAATTCTATCTCAGCAGCGGACATCTCCCAGTCAGAGATTGCTGGTTCTCCCATGAGGGAAAAATCTTCGATCTCAGTCATTTCTGGAGAAACTAAGGTTTCTTCTGGGCTGTTTAAACAGTCAAATGTCTCCTCGGAAACTGGTGTTTCTAGGGGAATTTCAGGGGCAAATTCTGGTTCCAATACTAGGGTTTCTTCGGTGATAAAACCATCAAAAGGATTCATCTCACTGCTGAATTCTGATTCGGAAACTGGCGTTTCTAGGGGCGTTTCAGGGGCAAATTCTGGTGGCAATACTAGGGTTTCTTCGGTGATAAAACCATCAAAAGGATTTATTTCTTCGGCACTGGGGCTATCGGGGAAATCATCCCAGGGTTCGACGATTTCAGTGGTTCGATCATCCACTACCGTTTGGCGGGCGTTTTGTAATTCTAACAGTTGGCTTTGATAACCCTGTTCTAGTTGTTGAATTTGCGACTGATAGCCCTTTTCTAATTCTAGAATCTGCTCCTGTTGACTTTGACGCAGGGCTTCCATTTCCCCTTGCTTCCCGTCTATGATCTCTTGTATTTGACTTTGATAGCTTTGGCGCAATTCCTCGATTTTAGCTTCGTATTCGGGTTGAAGTGGCTGAATTTGGGTTTTATCGGCGACTTCCACGGCTTGAGCGGGATTTGCGCTGGCTATCTCTTGTAAACGTCCTTGGCTATCTTCTAACTCTTCTTGCAATTTAGCCACTTCTTCTCTATAGGTGGCTTCGATATTGCGAATCCGTTCTTCGGAGAGAGCGAGTTGTTTTAACTGTCCTTTGCTGTCTTTTAACTCCTTTTCGGTTTCACCTAAAGCCGCCCGAATTTTCTCATATTTCTGTAGTGCTTCCCTGATTTTTCCCTCTTGCAGGGCATATAAAGCCCCACCCCCGATCGCACCTCCACCGACAAAACCGATTAAAATATCGAAGATATTCATTATGGGATTCCTCCTATAGGAAAATTTACTTCTAATATGCCCAATCTCGGAGAATAATTCACAAGGGGCAAATGTGGTCAGTGTTTTCCGCCGCTCTCTATGCCGATTGCTTTTGATTGTGGCAGCAATTATCAGAAAAAGAAAGCAAATATTCAGTTTTTTATCGGCAAATGTTCACCTTTAGGGCAGTTATCTCGATGGTGAGGTACAAAGTCTCTGGTTTTAGGGAGTCGGTTGTCGATGTCAAATCCAGTCATACCTCGTCTTTGTGAGAAACGCCGTCGGTGGTGTTCGGCAAGACATTTCACTGAAGCTGTATTTCCCGATAAGCTTGATAAACGCCGCGCACGTTGTACCAATTGAGAAAAATGCGGGCAATTTCTAGGGCTAATTGCGGTTTACCTCGATCGATCAACCATTGTAACAGAGGGGAGAGGCTGCGTTCATTCAGGGTTCCCCCCAGGGAAAGTAAACCCCACAACAGTCGATGAATCCAAGTCATTTGAATCATCATCCGCACTTCCCAGGTGGGATGTTTTTGATAAAAAAGCACTCCCATTCGTCCTCGTTGAATTTCCTTATCGATGAGATTGGGAATTTGAGCGAGATTAAAGGGGGGATGCCAATGATAACCGACGGCTTCAGGACATTTGATTAATTTTAGTCCTAATTGCTTCAATCTCACCCCTAATTCCAAATCTTCCCAACCGTAGAGTTGAAACTGGGTATCAAATAATCCCGCCGCTAATAACCATTTTTTAGCGATCGCCACGTTGCCCGTGGCAAAATAGGCGGCGGAGAAATCGGTGATTTTATAGGGTTCACTGGTGGGATGCTCGAAGTTACAGGTATTAATGACAATGCCGTAGGTAAATAAGCAATCGCTGCCGAGACTTTCTGCCCCGGCGGTTAAAGCGTCGGCGTGGGCTTGCAAAAAATTTTCTGTCACTACCAGATCGCTATCGATAAAAATAATCGTATCACCACTAGCTTTTTCTACCCCCAGATTCCTAGCGATCGCCGGTCCGCCGTGCTCCTGTTGCCACAGTTGCAGATGGGGTAAATTAGCCTTTTGACTTTCTAGCCAAGCGATCGTCGCATCGGTAGAGCCATCATCGACAAGGACTATTTCGTAGTTTTCCACTTTATTATCGGTTAAACGCTGATTTTCTAGGGCTAGTAAACATTTTTTTAAAATTGCTTGGCGATTGTAGGTAGGGATGACAACACTGATCAGCACGGGCATTCGGGGGTCAAGATTACCGTTTTAGCTTACCAAATAACCTCGGTTCCTTGATTAGACCTCCTGCAAAAATCAACAATCTTCATTCAGGATTCAGGAGACAGGATTCAGGAGACAGGATTCAGGAGACTATTTTTATTTATTCTCCCCATCTCCCCCCGCAACGCGCACGAAGTGGTCTCCCCACCTCCCCCCCACCTGACAGGTGTAGGTTTATTACAAAGAGGTGAGCAGTCACACACTCAAGGTGAGAAAATCAAGCTAGAGATTTAGAGGAGCATCGTGAAAGGCAATGCTGAAAAACAAATATCTCAAGCAGTGGTCGTGCATAGTTTCAGAGCATCTACCCCATTTGTCAATACCGCAAGCTATCGGATTGGCAACTTGGAGCTTCGGGATGGTCTTGACATCCTCACCGCCGTAAACGGACGGTGATTCCCAAACCTCACGATTTAGGTTTCTGCTTCTTTCCCGAAGGATTTTTCGCACCTGCCTTAACAGATTTACTCTGTTCTGGTCTTATGGTCGCT
>NZ_JADBTF010000358.1:0-2781 GCF_020246295.1 Microcystis sp. M090S1
AAAAGATACCAAATTAAAGCTCTTCGTGAATTTTTAATTAAAGCAGGAGTAAATTAATGCAATACAAAGGCTATGAAGCTGTGATTGAATACGACGAGAGCGATCGCTTATTTTTTGGTCGTGTCATCAACATAGAAGATATTATCGTTTTTGATGGTCTTTCCGTTGATGAACTAGAACAAGCTTTTAAAACTGTTATTGAACAATACTTAGCAGATTGTCAAACCCTTAATAAAAACCCTAATCAACCGACTTATCCCTTATCTTCTCATTAGTTAGGAGGCGATTGCGTTTTGTGGTGAGTGATTAGGCGATCGCCTATAATGAGGATTATTGTCAAGTTCAGCCGCTATGACCACCACAAACAATCAAGAAAGAAGAAACCGGTTGATGACGAAAGAAATCATTCCTTTCCATCAACGACTAAATTCTAGATTAAATAAACAAAAAATTACCATATTACAAGTTAATTTAGGCAAACGCTGCAATTGATATTGTAATCATTGCCATTTATAACCGCTTCTTCGAGGTTCTTTACTCGGCAGATAATCGGCTATTGCGATTGATGTTTGACGTAGGTTCGTAATACATCATTAATCAGGGCGTGATAGCTCTTTTCTTGAGCATGATTCCTAAACCACTCAAGGATTTCTGAATCCAACCTGATACTAATTTGCTCTGTTTGTGGATTTGGTTTGACCAGTTTAGCATTCTTGAAAAATTCATCATCTAGGGGAGGAATATCTGAATAATCAATATTCTCATCGGACATTTGCATAAATTTCTCTTGTCGCTCTTTAAGAGGCATATCAAGGGAAAATTCAGGGTTGCTCATAGCGTTTTCTCGGGAGCATCTCATTTATGCAAGTGAGTAATTATACTTATCCATAAAACTGGTTTCTAGCAAGGCTTTCAAAATAGCTTGACATAAAAACCTGATTTAGGGGTTACAAAGGTGAGATGCTCCCTTAGAGCATCGGTTTTTGAGAATTGTCTATATACAAAGTCAGCATTCATGAGGGGAACCCTGGGGCGAATTACTTCGCCCCTTTAAAAGCCCCGTCCCATCGCACTAAACGCTTCGGGTCTTCACCCCGACATTTGAGATAAAATAAGGACGCTGCCAATTGCGTCCTCAAGGTATCTGGAAAAGGCTTTTTTCCTAGACTTTCCGAGAGTAGTATTCCACTACTAACAGTTCATTAATCGAGAGGGCAATCCATTCTCTTTCCACAACGCCATTCACTTTGCCCACAAGGGTGTTTTTGTCAAATTCCAAATGACTCGGCAGGTTGGCTAAACCGGGGTATTCCATATTTCTTTTGACTAGATCCTGGGAACGCTCTTGATTTCTAACTCCAATCACATCACCCGGACGGCACTGATAACTGGCAATATCCACAACTCTACCGTTAACGGTGACGTGACCGTGATTGACTAATTGTCGCGCCCCCGGAATTGTCCCAGCCATACCGAGACGGAAAACGGTATTATCCAGACGCATTTCTAAGAGTTGCAGCAGCACTTGACCAGTGGAACCGGTAGCCCGGCGAGCTTTGCGGACATAGCGAATTAATTGTTTCTCGCTGACACCGTAGTTAAAACGCAGTTTTTGTTTTTCTTCTAGACGAATGGCATATTCTGAACGTTTTTTGCGGGCCTGGCCATGTTGCCCGGGTGCATAGGCACGACGGGCATTTTTACGGGTTAAGCCTGGTAATTCCCCTAAACGACGCACAACGCGCAAGCGCGGTCCTCTATAACGAGACATACAGACAGTCTGCTCCTATTTAAATTTATCCCAAAACTATTATCGTAGCACAAATTAAGTGATTTAGTTGGCGTGTGGGGAGATGGGGAGAGGGGAGAACGGAGTGGGATGATGGGGTGTGGGGTGTGGGGTGTGGGGTGTGGGGTGTGGGGAGTAGGGTGTGGGGTGTGGGGTGTGGGGTGTGGGGAGTTTTCTCAGTGAACTGATAACTGATAACTGATAACTGATAACTGACTCCTGATGGTGGGTGATGTATTTTTTTCATTAAAGATGAGGCTAATCTCTGCCATCTTAGGGCATACTGTGAGTGTAACTAAGCACTATATTACTCAGGTTGCTTTCCCACTCCTTCCCTAGCTGAATCTCTATCTTGGAGAAGCCATAGTCATGATCGAAATGAAAGTCGCTGGAATTGCCCTAGACGCTATCACTCGCAGTCCCATTGTACTACTCAAGGATGGTTCCGAGCGTCGCGCCCTACCTATCTACATCGGACAAGATCAGGCTAAGGCGATTATCACCGTCCTCGAACAACAAAAACCCCCTCGTCCCCTCACCCACGATTTGATCGCTAATATTTTTAAAGTTTGGGACATGGATTTAGAAAAGATTATCATCCATTCTCTCCAAGATAATACCTTTTATGCTGTTCTCTGTCTCCAGCGCGGCGAAGTCAAAAAAGAAATCGATTGTCGTCCCAGTGATGCGATCGCTATTGCCCTGCGTACCAACAGTCCCGTCTGGGTAATGGAAGAAGTGATCGCTTCCGCTTCTATTCCCGTCGATCGTGACGCGGATGAAGAGGAACGTCAAGCTTTTCGCAATTTCGTCTCCAATCTTAGCCCCTCAGACCTGATCCAACGTCGCGGTGATTTTAGTGATCAGTGAAAATTCAGGAGATAGGAGATAGGAGATAGGGATTTAGGGAAATTTCAGCCAAATGCTCCACTTCCCCACTTCCCCACTTCCCCACTTCCCCACTTCCCCACTTCCCCACTTCCCCACTCCCC
>NZ_JADBTF010000359.1:0-12418 GCF_020246295.1 Microcystis sp. M090S1
AAATAGGCTTTTCGAGGGTAATTCT
Organism: Microcystis sp. M090S1; assembly: GCF_020246295.1. Taxonomy (NCBI): domain Bacteria; kingdom Bacillati; phylum Cyanobacteriota; class Cyanophyceae; order Chroococcales; family Microcystaceae; genus Microcystis; species Microcystis sp. M090S1. The sequence continues at coordinate 26 of NZ_JADBTF010000359.1, forward strand.
TGTTTTAATTCTCCATGTACGCAGTCTTTAAAAGCCTCTATTTCGTTCCAAGACACGATTAAGAGTGGCTTTTAGGCTAAGTATAATTACTCATCGCGTAAGTGAGATGCTCCCAGAGTGGCGAGTGGAAGCATTCCTAACTAAATTACTTAATAATAGTATCGCTGAATCCACAACTTTATCCTTTTCTGGGTTGGGTTGACAATTTATCCAAAGAAATGTGCATTCTTCTTTAATTGGTATGGCTGTATCCAAAGCAATTAATGCAAAATCCTTCCTTTGCTGCTCACTCTTGGTAAAATCCGAGATTAGCACTTGAATCATTTTTCCTCTCTCCATAGAGTCGGAAATGCTGTCTGCACCCAGTTTAATAACTATTGGAATGAAAACTAAAACGACAGCCCCTAAAAACTTGCTAAATATCTCGAATTTATCCCAATTATCTTTTTTTGAATTCTCATTTTCTAACATCTTAATACCTCGCAATTTCTTAACATGGTCGGTTAGAAATCTCCTATTGAATAGTTACACAAGAATCTTCCTCTCCGATCCCTCCTAACTACTGCAAAACCACCAACGCCGCCGCCGGAACAGTAATCAAAAGCGACTTTGCACTGTGCGCTTCCACTGTTACCCACTGACCCACCCATACCGCATTTGGCGATCGCTAATTAGCTCGATTCCGCTCACATACAGAATAAGGTTTACAGCGAATTTTAAAAAGCATACCCTAAAAAATTCAACAAACGGTGAGTTTTCCCAGCGTCCCCCCTATTCTGAAAAAACTCACCAGAAGCCTTTATCGAATCGGTCTCCTATCCGAACTGTCCCGTATCGATCCACTCATTCTTGATTAGCGACCACCAATCAGTCGCCAGCCCATCTAGAACGTACTTGTAGGGCAGCCAGCCGTAGCCAGCGCTTCCCCAGCCAGTCCCCCAAGAGTTGCGAATCAGCAAGGCACCGATGGTTTCAATGCCACCGGCATTGGTGTTCTTGATCTTGAGGTTGTCGTCGTAACCAACTGCGTCAATGGCGTGACCGCCTTCAACCCGTTCGCCGCGAGTTGGATAGGGTATCTTACCGCCATTGGTGTTGGCCTGATTGATGGAACTGTAAACGGTAAAGCCAAACATTGAGGGCAGCCCATTCGCCAAGTAGGTTTTAATCTGAGTTAACAGCGCATCCCTCGCCGTCCCGGACGGATCCAGGCGATAGTAAGAGATCGCTTGGAAGCTCTGGGCAAAGGCGTAGCAGAATGCTGGCGGCTCCTTGTCATAATCAGCGATATTGTAGGGATAGTATTCTTCTGGTGGTACGCCAAACAAGGTGAGGGCGTACATTGTTGAGCGCAGGAAGGCTCCCGTATCTCCCGTCCAGCGCAACAAGTTGCGCGTCACTTTGTAGAGAAAGAGTCTGGAAGCATCGAGGTGTTTGCCAAAAGCCCGCCGCTCAAAATACTCCACCAGTCCGACACCGGCGTGGGCCGTACAAGAACCGATAGTTTTTTGATCCTCGATGGGGGAAAACCACGGCCTCAAGTTCACGCTGGCCGGCAGCGCCGTCGGTGCCCCCGCTCCCACTTGGGCGAGCATCGCCTTGACCGGCAGTTGCCCCAACGCTCTTAGTCTGGGTGCGACGACCTCGGATTCTGGTGTCAGGTCGCGGATGTCGGGATAGTCAGGCAACCATCCCATTGCTGGAATTACAAATGTTTCACTCATTTTTCCTTTCCTCCTAAGTCGTTACTCACTAGCTCTAGGCTGTCCGAGAAGCCTTTACTCTCGGACTTGGAGCGTGACAGTAAATCGTTCCACAACTGACGGCTCTCCCTGCCACTCTCGCCAGAGCTTAAGCTTTAGTTGGCCTATCCCAGCCCGTTGCGCTTTAAAGGTCAGGATTCTCTGACCGCCCCCGCCGACTCTCGACTCTATGGCGGGTACATACTCAGAGGACTGCAGCTCCACTAAATCGCCCCCGCCACCATCGAGCGCCCACTGAAAGCCAGTGGTGGGATTCTCGTCGAGGGACAGTAGCAGCAGGTCATTGACCTGCATGGTGATGGATTTGCCGTTGTCAGTGCGAGTAAGGGTTAGCATTGTATCCTGGCCGCTCCCTCCTTTCGGGTTCCACTCGGTTGCCCCACAGCCCGGGGAAAAGACTGGGAAAAGCACGAGGATTAGAGTTATGACAATCGCGACGGCCCACTTAAGAGAACGATCCATTATTTTCCTCCCTCGTCTCTATAACGGCCACGGGATTCACTCTCGTTATTGCAGTTGGAAAATCGCGCCAAGCGCGGAAGAAACTGGGAAACGATCTAATTTAATTATCTCTTGTTTTGGCCACCGAGAGATGGTAGGATGGAGGTTTTGTAATTTTTCTTGATAATCGCCCTCGCCTACGCCTACACGCGCTTCAAATCCCCTTCAGAGCAGCCCTATCCGTAATCTGAAATAACTCCTCAATGCTTCCCCATTTCGCCCTCTTAGAGGAGAGAATTGCCACGATTAAAACCCCTAGCGGGGGAATAACAACGACTGGCGTTGTCAGATCAGAATATGAAGAATGAATTGCGACACAACGAGAGCCTTACTCTTAAAGCGTTTTCAAGTCTGCTCTGATGCGCCATCATCTTCAAACTTGACAACGCCACAACGACTAGCAATTAAACCCAAAACTAACCACCAGAGGGTACTAACCTGGGGACGATACCAAACCGTATCAAAAAAACCGTGGGCAAGAATTCCGGCCATAGCGGCAATTGCCCCGATTAACCAAAAGCCTTGACTATCCATTTTATCGCGTAAAAGTTTAATTTGATGGATGCCTTGGCCGATAGTTGTGACTAATAACCAGAGGAAACAGGTAAAACCAATAATTCCCGTTTCTACCATGATTTCTAATAGCACAGAATAGGCACTTAAAGCCGTGTATTTTGGCTTCATGAATAGGGGGTAAATTTTCTTAAAAGCATCATTACCAGGTCCGATGCCCAAAAGCGGATAAGTTTGAATCATGCGAATAACTGCATCCCAAACATTAATCCGAAAGTTATTACTACTATCTTCCCGGCCGGCGAAAATACTCATCACCCGAATTCGCAGCGGTTCCACCAATAAAATCGCCCCTAAAACCACCACGGCTAAACCCCCTAAAACTAAGGGTAAAAGCCATGTTTGCCAAAATAACGGTAGATAACTTTTGAACCAATAAAATAATAGCAATAAGAAGACAATTCCTAAGACCATCAAACCAATCCAACCGCCACGACTCTCGGTAAAAAATAAACAAGCGGCATTGGCTAAAGTTAATAAAGCCGCTAAAATTTTCGGTAGCCATCCCTGCCACACAAATAATGCAGCACCGCTAAAAGCAATACCAGGGAATAAATAACTAGCTAATAAATTAGGATTACCGAGATAACTATAAACCCTAGTATCTCCCGCTAATTCTGAAGTGGGATCGTTCCAAGTTGCTAACTGTTCCGCACCAAAAATTTGCTGACGAATGCCGTAGATGCTGACTGCTAAGGCGGTTAAAACTAAAGTAGTCAGAATCCAATTTGTTAGGCGTGGTGAGCGCATGATTCGGGCGGTAAAGGCAAAAAAGATGAGATTGAGAGTTAATTTAATTAATCCTTCCAAAGCTGCGGTTTTAACGGGAGAAAAAGCCGTAGAAACCGTGGCAATTCCCCAGTATAAAAGTACCAAAAGATGTATGGGTGTCACCCCGATTTTGCCTTCATCCACAAGGGTTAAGAGTAGCCAATAACCCGCTATTGCTAACAGCAAAAAACCGATTTGACTGGTGGAGAAAAACGGCGCAGTGGCGATAAGGAGAGAGATTAACAGCGCACCCATCATTTCTGTCCACTGCACAAACCAGCTACCCTGTCGCCATTGACTAAAAAGGCCGACGAAACGATGCAGATAGCTATATTTTGACCAAGAAGCGGGCGAAAAGTTCAATAGGGTGATTTGTTTCCATAAAGCATTCATAGGGTTTTTAGTTGCGGTTGTCACCATCACACTTTGATTAAGATACCGATTGTATCTTAATTGTTGACTCTTGGGAGCCAAAAGAGTTTCAGTCTGATGTCTTAGGACAGCTTCACACAGTCAAAACCTAATAGCATAACCAGTCTAAGCGTGGGGTGAACGTAAAGCTTGACCTAAACGAGTTAAGCCTTGGGAACAGTCAAAACGATCAAGATGTACTTCAATAAATGATAGGCGATCGATGTTACCCTGGGCAATCGATAAAGCCTTTTCTAATTCCCCTTCTGTCCTGACTTGACAACTCCAACTTTCCCCGTTAAATACTGCTGGTAATTGGTGATATTTCCACGGTTGTAGATCATTATAAATATTATCCTGAATTACCCGCTCGATCGTGTAACCGTCGTTATTAATTAAAAAGATAATTGGATTGAGATGGTGACGGATAATTGTCGAAAGTTCTTGGGCAGTCATTTGAAAAGCACCATCACCCACAAAGACGATAGGACGAGTATTTGGTGCGGCAAAAGCTACTCCTAAACAGGCGGGAATTGAATAACCAATGGATAGATAAAATGCTTGACCGATAAAGTCGGTTTTTTGGGGCATTAATAAATCAATTGTGGCAATAATTGCGTCCCCTGTATCAGAAATAACAAAAGATTCTTGAGCGATAAAATGATTCATTCGCTCATAAAAACGAGCATTAGTTAATTTTTGCTCTGCCACGGCGATGAATTCTAAATCCTTCAATTCGGCTGCGGGTTTAATCTCTAGTGTAGCCGCTTCTTTGTGACTTAGCTTATCAATTAAACCATCGATAAAATCCCCTAGTAATACTGGTTGATAGAAGTGATGTTTAATTTTTATCTTCTCGGAATTGGCATTAATCAAATTATTGGGATTTAAATTAGCCGTAAATCCGCCTAAATTCATATCGGACATGATCGCCCCTAAACAGAGGACACAATCGGCATTTTCCACCCGTTGACTAACGTATTCGCGACTTAATGCCCCCACATAAGTGCCGATAAATTGCGGCTGCATTTCCGAAATTGACGACTTACCTAAAATAGTGGTAGCTAAGGGATAACCCGTTACTTCTAAAAGTTTCAGCAACTTATCTTGGAGTTTAAACCGATGGAATTCTACCCCCGCTAAAATAATTGGTTTTTCCGCTTTTTCTAATAAAAAAACCGCTTCTTCAATGGCTTCTTCTAAAGCGGCGGCATCCGTGAGATTATCGGTTAAATAAATTGGATTTTCTGAGGGGATACAGGGACGATAGACCAGATCCCGGGGAATTTCGATATACACGGGACGTTTGTGATGCAAACAAGCGGCTAAAGTTTGATCGATTTGACTGGCTGCTTGGGCGGAATTAGTGAGAATAACCGAGGCAACCGTGACTTTTTCCATGATGGACAATTGCAGATTATAATCGCCCGTGGTGTGGTGTAATAATAAATTATCCCGGCGAATCGAGCGATCGGAAGCCCCACTAATTACCACCAGGGGAACTCTTTCAGCGTAAGCACCGACCACAGCATTAACCAGGCTAAATCCCCCGACTCCGTAGGTGACACAGACAGCGCCCATCCCTTTGACTCGCGCGTAGGCATCGGCGGCATAACCCGCGTTAAGCTCATTACAGGTACAAACTAATTCGATCGGACTTTCCACCAAAACATCCATCAAATCGAGGACATAATCCCCCGGCACCCCGAAAATATGATTAACCCCTAAATTATGGAGACGCTGGCATAAATATTCGCCGATCGTGATCATAGCAATTTTCTCCCCTGTGTTGGCACTTTCACGCCGATCATAACGATTTTTTCAAAAAATAGGCTCATGCCCAGTAATGAACTAGAAAGTAAAAATCAGGAAACCCTAATTATATCTAGGCGCTGGTGATCAATGCTATAGTATAAAGTCTGGGGTTTTTTCTTGGGTGTAAAAAAATATCTGCGGCACTTTTTCAGGTATAATTTTTACAGGAGATTCCCTAAAACTTTCGACTTAAATAAGGCTGACTGTTAATGATTTTTACTGAATTAGTTTTGCAAAATTTCGGTCCATACGCCGGTCGTCAAGTGATTAATTTACGTCCCGAAAAAGACAACAATCCCTGTCCGATTATCCTTTTGGGAGGCATGAATGGGGGCGGTAAAACTACTTTAATGGATGCGATTCGTTTGGCTTTGTACGGTGCGCGGGCAAAGTGTTCTACTCGCAATAATTTAAGTTATGCCGAGTTTCTCAGTCAAGCAGTTAATAATCAAGCTTCCCTCATCGATCAAGCTAGAATTGAACTGGCTTTTGAACATCTAGTTAATGAACAATGGCGACAATATCGTATCGTTAGATACTGGACAAAACAGCCCAAAGATGGTAGGGATACCCTCGGTATTTTAGATGAAGATTGGCCTGATCCCGCCTTAGCTAATACTTGGGATGAATATATTGAAACTTTATTACCTTTGGGTATTTCTAACCTCTTTTTATTTGATGGGGAACAGGTAAAAGAATTGGCAGAACAGGATGTACCTCCTGACAGCGTTAAGGATTCGATGCAGACTTTATTAGGGTTAGAATTAGCGGAAAGATTAGCCGTTGATCTCGATATTTTAGCTAGTCGTAAGCGCCGGTTATTAGCAGCAGAAAATGAACTGGCAACTATTGAAGCTATTGAGAAAAAATTAGCCCAGTACCAAGGAGATTTAGAATTGGCTAGACAAGAGATGGAAACTCAACAAAAAAATTTAGATTTGGTTAGAAATGATTTTGATGCAGTCTCGGATAAATTTCGCATTGATGGCGGAAAAATTGCCGCCGAAAGAAGTCAATTAGAGAGCAGAAAAAAGGATTTAGATAAAAAGTTAGATAAACAGAGAGAATATTTAGGTCAATTGGCGGGGGAATTTTTACCATTAAAGTTAATTTTTCCTCTCCTAGAAGCGGCTAAAATTCAGGGAGAAAAAGAGCTAAAAGTTCAATCAGCTAAGGTCGCTCAATCGGTTTTAGAATCCAGAGATAAAAAGTTACTTGCTTATTTAGAACAACTGAATTTAACTTTAGAACAATTAGAGAATATTAGGGAGTTTTTACAGCAAGAAAATAAGTTTTTAGCTGAGGATAACGATTCTTTGGTTACTTCTTACTTAGATTTAGACGAGGAGGCGATCGAGTTATTAAATCGAGTCTTAACCCATCAATTACCGGCACAAATTAACCTCGCTCATCAAGCAATAGAACAATTAAGAAATCTGGAAGCTGACTTAGATAATTTAGAGCGAGAATTAGCAGTAGCAGCCTCTCCCGAAGAATACGAAACCCTGAGTAATAACTTAAAAACCGCTCAGAAAAAGTATCTAAATGCTCAAGCGGAATACGAGCAAAGCCACAAAAATTATGAGGAAATCAAAAAGAAAATTGAGAAAACTAAAAAAGAATTATTTGCCTATAGTGAGAAAGCTTTAGAATCCCAAAGTAACGAACACATCGTCAATGCTATTGTCAAAGCACAGCAAACTTTAAAAGTATTTAAAGAACGCTTAACTTTAAAAAAATTAAATAGATTAGAGGGAGAAGTGGCGGAATGTTTTCGTTATTTATTGCATAAGTCCGATCTGGTGCAGAAAATAGCGATCGATGCTGATACTTTTGGTCTATCTCTCTTTGGCCCCGATGGACAAAATGTGCCTAAACACCGTCTTTCTGCCGGAGAAAAACAACTATTAGCGATCGCTTTTTTGTGGGGATTAGCGCGAGTCTCCGGACGAGATTTACCCATCGCTATCGATACACCCCTCGGACGTTTAGATTCTTCCCATCGCCATAATTTAGTTGAACGCTATTTTCCCGCCGCTTCCTCTCAAGTCATCCTCCTTTCTACCGATACAGAAATTGGACAAAATGAGCTACTCTTATTAGAAGAACAGGAAGTAATCGCCAGAAAATACCTGCTAGAATATAATTCCCAACAACGTCAAACCACTATTCACCCAGACCGCTACTTTTGGTAAGATTATGACTCAGATAAATTCCCAAGAAATTCTCCCCCAATTAACTTGAGACATCGGGCCTTACTTTCGATTTTATCGCTCAATCCAAGCTTTTGGGGGGTAGAACCCCCCAAACCCCGGAGCGCATTAGTTTTTCGGTGGGATGCTTACACGCGGATGCTGATACATCTGTAATAATTTAAGAGTTACTGATAATTGCCGATTGTCGTTATTTCTGCAAATTTGAGATGCACTCATCAGTTATCATTTATCAGTTATCAGATGCGAGTTATCAGTTCACTGATTACTGTTTACTGGACGGCTACGCCGTGCCTTTGGCAACACTGAAAAAAAGCTCCCTACTTCCCACTATCCTATTAAACAGGATTGAGAATGACTAACTATTTTCTCATCAGTCAGATCGAGGTAAAATTATAGATTATGGAATCACCGATCGAACGTTTTCGACTATCTCAAACCGCCAAAGATAGCCTAATAAAATTAAAACGCTACACCAAAATTGACCAATGGAATATCCTCTGTCGTTGGGCTTTTTGTCGTTCCCTTGCCGAACCGAGTCTCCCCTCTCCCGTTCCCATTCCTGCCGATAGCAATGTAGAATTATCCTGGAAAGTATTCGGGGGAGAAATGGCCGATATTTTCCTAATTGCCCTTAAACAACGTTGTCATCAAGACGGATTAGGAACCGATAAAGAAACTCTAACTCAACAATTTCGCTTACATTTACATCGCGGGATCGGTTATCTTGCCGGGGATGCCAAGCTAAAGAAAATCGATAATTTAATCGAATTAGAGAGAGAAAATCTCAGAGAATCTTAATCAAGAATGATCTGTTTTCAGGGGGAGCGCATCTCAAACGCTATTGACAATTGGCCAATTTTGTGATGGTATTTAAAAGAGGGCGGCTATCGGGGGATGAGAAAAAATGGAAAATTTAATCGAGGAAGCACTAAGCCATCGAGCGATTAATCATCCGTATTTACTTGCTTTAGAAAAAGGAGAATTTCAACATATTGATGAAGTTCTGAAAGACTTTGCCAGTCAATACGGAGCTTATAGTGACTGGTTTTCCCGTTATTTAACAGCAGTAATATCAAAGCTAGAAAATCCCACTCATCGAAATCACCTGCTGAAGAACTTAGCTGAAGAAAACGGACATCTACACGATGAAGATCTCGAAGCAATCCGTAAATTAGGTATTAAGGACGAGTGGGTACAGGAAATTCCTCACCCACAGTTATTCAAGCGTTTTCAAGAAGCGATGGGAGTAGATAGCACGCAAACGCCTTGTGTTGAAGTGGAAATCTGGCGTGAATCATTCTTATCGCTGCTCCAGAATGGAAGTTCACTCCAAGCTATTGGAGCGATAGGTTTAGGGACTGAATCTGTTGTTAAATTTATCTACAAACACATTATTGAAGCGATCAAAAAACATACATCATTATCCTTGCAGCAATATGTATTTTTTCCTTTACATACAGAAGTGGAGGATGAACACAGCTTAACTTTAGTTGAGATTGCTAAAGAATTAGCCAGTGAAAGCGAACAGGCTGTTCTGGAATTACGGAAAGGAATGTTAAAAGCCTTAAATCTACGTGCTGCTTACTGGGACAATATGTATGAACGTGCGTTGGCGTTAGATCAATCTTTGACATCATCAGACCAACTCAAGATTGTTACGCTTTTCACTAAAATGATTAAAGGCAAAAAGCTGTCTAATCAGGAACAGGAACTTTTATTGCATCAAATCAATGATGTGCGTATTGGATTGACGGAAGACTTATCTACTGTTCCAGTGGAAAAACTACTACCCGGATTGAGTTCACTTTTGCTATACGGGATGCAAAGGGAAAAGCACAAGGAAGAAGTTCTGAACTTGTTAAATTGGCTTGAAAATCCATCTGGTGAATGCCAATGCTCTCAAACAATATTAAGGCTTGCTTCACAACTTTATCATGATTTTAAAACAGTGCGACTGGGAGTATTGACTCAAAAAATTAATGAACAAAAAAGCTTGACTCATGTGCAAGAAGGTAAAGAGCTTATTTCAACAATCAGCGCCAGCAACTTAGAAGCTTTATACAACAATAAGGTTGATAAACTCAATATTGATTTTAACGTATTTCGCCTGCCATTTGATCTAGAAGTTTTAGATCCACGCCTAGTTATAGTCAAGCCAGGAAAAGCGAATGAAATGCACAGACACGCACATGAAACCGTATTTGTATTTCTTCAGGGTCAAGGAAAAGTTATTGTTGATCAATACGAAAACGAAGTCGAACCGGGTACTTTTGCTGTTATTCCCCGTTGGTGTGTGCATCAATCTGTGAACTTAGGAGAAGAAGAGCTAATTTTTCTGGCGATAGCTGATTTCGGATTAACTGGTAAAAGTTTTATGGGTAATTACTTGCACAGTGCTAGACTAAAACAAAATTAGTGCAAATTTTATCACGTTAGATAGGTATGAAAGCAACACAAGAAACCAAAAAACTTTACGACGAAAGCGCAGGAGACTGGAAACGAGTAGAACCGATTTTGCTTTCTGATTACTCCGCGCGTCCGTTTGTCATTGATTTATGTGAACCGATTGTCAACAAGAATATATTAGATCTAGGCTGTGGGGAAGGTTATGTAGGAAGAGAGTTAATTAACCGAGGCGCTCAATATGTTCATGGGATTGATATTTCATCGCAAATGATCGAGCAGGCCTTGATTCAAAAAAACGAGTATCAGATTACTAATGCTTCTTATGAAACTGGTGATATTCGTGATTTTGCGGTAACTGAGTCCGAACAATACGATTTAGCTCTGGCTATGTTTCTGTTCAACTACTTAAATGTTTCAGAAACTATTAGCACGATGCAGAAAGCCTACCAACTTTTGAAATTCGGTGGATATTTCCTGTTCGCCGTCCCCCATCCCTCTTTACCTTTTCTGAAAAAAGATAAGTTTCCGTTTTATTTTAAACCGAAAGCTGGCTATTTTTCCGGACGCAATCAATTATTCCCCGGTGAGATTTGGCGCAGAGATAGAAAAGCCGTCGCCGTGCAATGTGTTCATAAAACTATGGAAGATTACTTCACATCTCTTCGTTTAGCAGCCTTCACAAAAATGCCAGAAGTTTATGAACTAAAAATTAATCAGGAACATTTAGAACTAGACCCAGAATTTTTTACTCCGCTCATTGACCTTCCCCTTCACGTTGCTTTCAAAATTCAAAAATGATTATACCGATTTCTGATCCTAATATTTCATTACTGACTTGGAAAAAATTGCCTGATCCTTCTCAACTATTTTTTCATTTACCAGAATCATTAGTCTCATATTTACTAAAAAGAAGCAATCACAAATGGCTTGAAAAACCCAACGAAATAGGACAGGAAACAGTCAATAAAAATCTTGATTTTTTCCTACCATTTCTTGAGAAATTGCTCCAGGAACCAGGAATAATTATTTTCCGATTAGAACCGGAATTAACAGAAACGGAAATGCGGTTAATTTATGCTTTTATTTCTCGTATTTTTGGACTGCTAAACCACCGCTATGGCTATTTTTTTGATGTAATCGATCGAGGAATGGATTACACTAAAGAAGCTATACCCGTTTCGATGACGAATGCAGAAACTGGCTATCATACCGATAGTACAGCCAAAAACTACTTCCCTGATATTGTTGGCTTACTGTGTCTTGCTGCCGCGGATGAGGGAGGAGATTCCCTGGTAGTAAACGCCGCCAATTTGTATCAATATTTCTGGCAAAACCATACAGACCTAGTTCCCTATCTTTACGAACCTTTGGCGCGCGATGTTATTACACCTGGAGAGATTAATTCTCAAGAAGCTATTCAAAAGAATAATTTCCCCTTATTCTCAGCCGATTCTCAGGGTCTGGTTTTTCGTTATATGCGGTACTGGATTGAAGTCGCTTACTCCAAACTGGAAATAGCGCAACCGGAAGCTATCACAAAAACACTCGACATCATCGACGACTTTTTTTCAGAACCGGAAAATACAGTCCGCTTCAAAATGGAAAAAGGTGATGTATTTTACGTTAATAATCGCTTTTTATGCCACAATAGAACCGCTTTTAAAAATTCAGGAAAACCTCGACAGATGGTGCGTAGTTGGATTAACCTTTAAACAAAATACGTCCAGGCGAGAAAGTGAACCGGTGAAGGTACAGAGTACTAAGTAGTCGTGCAAAATTAATTTCCTAGTCGAGACTCCGAGACGGGAGACGGGAGACGGGAGACAGCTATTAGGGATCGGATTTGAGTTTTCAGTTCACTGTTTCCTCACACCAGAAGTCTGACGGAGTAGTGGCTTAGATGTGTAATTAATTTTGCTTAGGTACTTATGACCTCA
>NZ_JADBTF010000036.1:0-6479 GCF_020246295.1 Microcystis sp. M090S1
ATTAAAGCATATCTAAAGAGTTTTGAGTTAAAAGTTAAACTTCAAGTTTTCATTCAGGACGAATGTACTGGTTAACTAATTTTTTGGGAAAAATTAGTTAACCCATCATTATAACATATAATTAATTTGCAAGAGTTCTAGTGGAGAAGTATCGGTGAAACGAGTCCTATTCGATAGTGATGTATTGCTAGATGTTTTGGGTAAGCGTGAACCACATTTTCAAGCATCTGTACAAGCATTAAATACAGTTAAGACAGGTAAAACTCAAGGATATATTTCTGGTCATGCTGTTACCAATATTTATTATATTTTCTCTAGAGAAAATGGAAGAGAAAGCTCAAGAAAATTGGTGATAAGTCTTCTAGAGAACGTAGGTTGGGTTGAAGCATGAAACCCAACACCCGCTCATGTTACCCTACCACTAACCCATCCTACAAACTTTTTGGCGCAAACCCTAACTAATGCTTCGGTAAACGTAAACCATCCGAGCGCATAGGGATTAAAATCTGAGTTAAACTGCGTAATTGTTCGGCCGTTCCCATACAAATTAACAGATCCCCGGCCATTAATTCCGTATCGCCAGTCGGTCCCCCAATTAGCGTACCATCAGCGCGACGTATAGCCAAAACTAACGCCCCCGATCGATATCTTAAATGTGCTTGACTAAGACTTAAACCGACACAGGGACAAGTCCTCGGATCGATTAAAAATTCTTCCATATAAAACGATCGATCGGTTCCGGTTAAAATCCCATCAACAAAATCCATCACCTGGGGTCGTAGGGCTGCGGCCGCTAATCTTCTACCGCCGGTAATATAGGGAGATACTACCGCATCGGCCCCGGCCCGTTGTAATTTCTGTACTGCTTCTTCGGTACTGGCCCTAGCAATGGCGCGGATTTTCGGATTAAGAGTTTTAGCAGACAAAACTGTATATAAATTCTCCGCATCGGAAGTTAAAGCGGCCACAATACAAATAGCGCGTTCAATTCCTGCCATTTGTAAAGATTTATCTAAGGTGGCATCTCCTTGAACAACAATATAATTTAATTCTTTGGCCCGATTTACCTGTAGGGGGTCCGTATCAATTACTACAAAAGGAATATTTTCGGCGTGAAATTCGATCGCCACCTGTCTACCTGTGCGACCCAAACCACAGATGATATAGTGTTCCGATAGTCGATCGATCACGCGTTTCTCCTGTCTCTGTTTGAGTCCCTCTTGAAAATAGCCTTGAATTAAAGCTTCGGTCAAGCGATTAACAATATAACCGATCGTGATTACTCCCATCACGATCAAAACCATTGTAAACAGTCGTCCCCGTTCACCTAGGGGATTAATTTCGCCAAAACCGACGGTAGCGAGGGTACTAATCGTCATATAGGCCGAATCTAGCCAACTCCAACCCTCGATCAGATGATACCAAAGCGTACCCAGCAAAAATACCACAATCAGGGCAAAAATTCCCCCGATTAATTCCTGACGCAGCCGACGATATTTATCTTCACTGATAGACAAGCAAAATTCACCCCTAAGACTGTCTAGTAAATTACAATAAAATCAGTTTTTAATCTAAATAACCCGTCCTTCTCAGACGGATTTGATTATAATTTCCCCTATCTCAAGGTCGCGATTCATCTCCCGTTAGAGCCGCCCTTGCTTAACGGGAGTCCTCTCGCGACCAAAGTGAAACTAACGCGGTAGCGTTTCCACTTTCGAGGAATTTCGCTAGAATACAGAAAGCGGTAAAGCGCGTAAGGTATCACGGAAACCTCCCGCTCCTTTGTACCTCGGAACAAATATCGCCCTTGAAAATGTAATGGTGACGGGTCAAGCAGCATAGAAGCTTAACGGCTAAGGTCAATTCTGCCCACAAATAAAATTCAGAGCCGTCCGCCGCCGGGCAGTCGGTAGACGTTAAACTAAAACGCTTGTGGATTCGGTCTGACGGGGGCATAGTCTTCGGATTGTGTCTAGTTAAGAGGAGTAGAAGCAAGAATCTCCCGTCACAGCCTAGCTTGACGGCGAGAGTGTCAAGTCTAATCGCGCAGGAGTTCCCCAGTGAGTCCAGAAACCCTTTTAGAACCAACCCTAGTTGATCCCACTCCCAATTTAAACCCGAATCAACCCTTCGATCGAGATAGTTTTAACAGCTATGTGATGAATACTTATGGTCGTTTTCCCATTGCGATCGCCAAAGGGTTAGGCTGTCTTCTCTGGGATACTTCCGGTAAACAATACCTTGATTTTGTTGCGGGAATTGCCACCTGTACCCTCGGTCACGCACACCCCGCTTTAATTGAAGTGGTTAGCCAGCAAATCCAAAAACTCCATCATGTCTCGAATTTATACTATATTCCCGAACAAGGGGAACTAGCTAAATGGATTGTCGATCATTCCTGCGCTGATAAAGTCTTTTTCTGTAATTCTGGTGCGGAAGCGAACGAAGCGGCGATTAAATTAGTACGAAAATATGCCCATACGGTGCTAGATTTCCTCGAACAGCCGGTTATTTTAACCGCTCACGCTAGTTTTCACGGTCGGACTTTAGCTACCATCACCGCAACCGGTCAACCGAAGTATCAAAAAGACTTTGAACCCCTGATGCCGGGGTTTGCCTATATTCCCTATAATGATATCGAAGCGGTGGAAAATGCGATCGCTGATCTCGATGAGGGTAATCGTCGTGTGGCTGCGATTATGTTGGAACCCTTGCAGGGTGAAGGGGGAGTTCGTCCAGGGGATATCGAATATTTCCAACGTTTACGGAAAATTTGCGACGAAAATAACATTTTGCTTGTCTTTGATGAAGTACAGGTGGGAGTCGGAAGAACTGGTAAACTCTGGGGTTATGAGAATTTAGGAGTGGAACCGGATATTTTCACTTCTGCTAAGGGTTTAGCGGGTGGTATTCCCATCGGTGCGATGATGTGCAGAAAATTCTGTGATGTGTTTGAACCGGGTAGTCATGCGAGTACCTTTGGAGGTAATCCTTTCGCTTGTGCCTCAGCTTTAACAGTATTACAAACCATTGAACGGGATCATCTTCTCGAAAATGTCCAGCAGCGAGGGGAACAGTTACGCAGCCGTTTACGCGTGATTGCTTCTCAATATCCCCATCTATTTGTCGATGTGCGCGGTTGGGGTTTAATTAACGGTCTGGAAATTAATTCAGAAAGTGAGTTGGTTTCATCTACTATTGTTAATGCAGCCTTGACAGAGGGATTATTAATTGCTCCCGCAGGTCCGAAAGTTCTCCGTTTTGTACCTCCTTTAATTGTCTCGGAAACAGAAGTAGATGAGGCTATGGATAAGCTGGAAGCAGCCATCGCTAAAGTGGTTTAATTTCAGTTATCAGTTATCAGTTATCAGTTATCAGATGTAAGTTTTAAGTTGACAGTTTCCAGTTAAGAGTCAATTATTTTTGAGCTTTATCCCCCTAACTGTCACCTTTTCACTGGACTAGGGGAGGATGAATTTACTCTTGTTCGGGGCAAATAAAATGATCACTTCTGAACCTATTTATTCCCTCCCTAAAACCCCTCCTTTAGAAAATGGTGATCAACTAAGTCGCCAGGAATTTGAGCGTCGTTATCAGAACCTTTCTGAAGTAAAAAAAGCCGAATTAATTGAAGGAATAGTTTATATGTCTTCTCCTGTGCGAGTGCGGAGTCATGGAGAACCTCATTCTGATATTTTAACTTGGTTAGGGGTCTATAAAGCTGCCACAATTGGGGTGATGTCTGCGGATAATACTACTGTGCGTCTGGATGCAGATAATGAAGTACAACCAGATGCTTTACTAAGAATTAAAATTGCTGGACAATCAACTATTAGTGACGATGATTATATCGAAGGTGCGCCGGAATTAATCGTAGAAATCGCCGCTTCTAGTGCTTCCTATGATCTCCACAATAAATGGCGAGTTTATCGTCGTAATCAAGTGCAAGAATATCTTGTTTGGCGAGTTTATGAACGTCAATTAGATTGGTTCCGATTAAATGCTGGAGAATATATTAAACTTGAACCCGATAGTCGAGGGATAATTTACTCGCAGGTTTTCCCCGGTCTTTGGTTAAATGTTAATGCTTTATTAGCGGGTAACTTGGGACAGGTTTTGACAGTTTTACAGCAAGGTTTAGCCAGTCAAGAACATCAAGATTTTCTGAAAATATTATCTCAAAAAACTAATAACTGATTTATGTGGCATCCTGACGCTTATCAAGCTTTAATTGCCGAAGATTATCCTCAAGTTGCGGCAATCTACGAGGAACTAATCGATAACAATCCTGAAAATGTTTCTGACTATTGGTACTTGGGAGTTGCCTATCTTCTGCAAAATTTAGCAGCAGAGGCACAGGTGATGTGGCAAAATGTTTTAAGGGAAGGTAATCTGGAAGAAGTTAAGCAATGGCAAGCAGAATTAGAAGCGGTTTTAGACGCAGAAGCGCGACGACAACAAAGAAAAGGTGATCTGGCAGCTGTAGAATATTTTCGCTATCATCTACAGGAAATTGTTCCCAAGTCAATTAATAATTTATTAGCTTTATTCGACTTAGCTTTAGATTTAGAAATATTCGCTCCAGGAGAACTACTTAATTATCCTATTCAAGAGAATCTCAGATATAATCCCGATCGAGAATTGCTTTTAAATGTAGTTCTCAAAAGTCTTTTATATCCCCACGAATTAACTTTAGATTTAGCTCAAGCAAGTTTACCCTACCTAGAGGAATTAGCCGATAGTTTTATCCCGCAAGCTTTTCAGATAGCAGCACGAGTCACCAACGAGCAACAAAGTCCCACTTTTGGAGTGGAAATTATTAAACTTTGTCTGCAATTAAGACCAAATGATCTGAGTCTTTTGGAACAATTGGTTAACCTCTATATTTTAGCAGAAGACTTTGATAATTCTTTGATAACTGCCTATCAATTCCGAGAAATTTGTCTAACTCCAACCCTAAAGTTATACAGTAATTATCTGATTTTGTTAATACTTTTGCGCTGGGGAGTTTGGCAAGAAATTGATCATATTTATCAAGAATATCATGATTTATTACAGGAATTAACCCGTCAGAAAAATATCACTTTAGAACCGATTATTAAAACTAGCTTTCTCAATGTTTCTAGTCCCCTACCCTACCTAGGCGATCGAGCTTTAGCCAATCGACAATTAACTAATCGCATTGCCGAAATTTTCCTTGATAATAATAGTTTAAAAACTCCTTTGCTTAGGATCAAAAAAGTTCAAGAAAAACTAACGATCGGTTATCTTGCCAGTACCTTAAAACATCATTCCGTCGGTTGGTTAAGTCGTTGGTTAATTCACCATCATGATCGAGAAAAATTGCAAATAGCCATCTATACTATTAACCAAGAAGAAGATGAAATTACCCGTCAATGGTTCCGGGATAGCCGAGATATTATCCGTCATTTTCCCTACGCTCAAAATCCCCTAGAAGTTGCCCAACAAATTCAACAGGATCAGATAGATATTCTAGTAGATTTAGATAGTTTAACCCATAATCTCACCAATCAGATTATGGCCCAGAAACCCGCAGCAAAACAAGTGACTTGGTTAGGTTGGGATGCTTCTGGATTAGCAACTATTGATTACTATAT
This sequence comes from Microcystis sp. M090S1, assembly GCF_020246295.1. Lineage (NCBI taxonomy): Bacteria > Bacillati > Cyanobacteriota > Cyanophyceae > Chroococcales > Microcystaceae > Microcystis > Microcystis sp. M090S1. Next base: position 5,619 of record NZ_JADBTF010000036.1, read on the forward strand.
CGCCGATCCCTACGTTTTACCCCAGCAAGCAGAGGAATATTATCGAGAAAAAATCTATCGTTTACCAGAGACATATTTAGCAGTGGATGGTTTTGAAATCGGTACTCCTAATCTCCGTCGAGAAGATTTAGAAATTCCCCCCGATGCTACCATCTATTTTTCCGTACAAAGTGGCATGAAACGTCATCCTGATACTATTAAACTTCAGATGAAAATTCTCGCACAAGTCCCTAATAGTTATTTTCTGATTAAGGGAGTTGGTAAGACTGAAAAAATTCAAGAATTATTTACTGAAATAGCGATTAGGGAGGGAGTTAATCCCCAAAGATTGCGATTTTTACCGAGAGATATAGATGAATATACCCATCGCGCTAATTTACAGATTGCCGATGTGGTGTTAGATACCTATCCCTACAATGGTGCTACCACCACCTTAGAAGTTTTATGGCAAGGAATCCCTTTAGTTACATTGGTAGGAGAACAATTTTCCGCCCGCAATAGTTATACTTTTATGATTAATGCTGGTATTGAAGCCGGAATTGGCTGGAATGAGGCAGAATATATCGACTGGGGAGTAAAATTAGGACTCGATCGCTCCCTTCGTCAAGACATCAGCCATCAACTGTTAGGAAATCGTGACACAGCCCCCCTCTGGCAAGGGAAAAAATTCGCTCAAAATATGGAAAATGCCTATTTAAAAATCTGGGAGGGAAGTTGATATTGACATCCTCGCCGCACTTTTAGGGCGGCGATTCCTAAACCTCACGATTTAAGTTTCTGCTTCCACCACCGTCGCATACCACAGTTAAAAAACCATGTACTGTCTTACACAGAGTCCACAGACTTTCGCCCCATTTCAGA
>NZ_JADBTF010000360.1:0-4521 GCF_020246295.1 Microcystis sp. M090S1
AGTGAATAGTAAACACCAACGAGTGGAAACTTTTCGACGGGGTGAACAGGGTTTATGGATTCTGCAAACCTATCAGCAAGAAAGTTTTAGTTTGCAGAGTATTAATCTGACGGCATCTTTTCGGGATTTATACGAGGATGTTACCCTATAGGGAATGAAAAATAATTAAGGTACAACCTCAAAAGGTTGATTTCCATACCGTCGGTAAATATAGAAATCGCTATCGAGAGTGAATATTTGTTTTTGATTAAGAACTTCAGCCATGGCTACTAAAGAAGCATCTGCTAAATCCATAGGAACATCTTGATATTGTATCATTAAGGTTTCCATTCTTGTTAGTTCATCTGAATTATGATGGTGTATTACCAGTATTTCATCTACCACATAACCCCATAATTCTTGTTGTGCGAACCAACCACCATATCGACGCAATAAATACATTGCTTCGGTAAAACAAGCGCAAGTCGTGACAAGGGGGGGCCGATAGCGAAGATAAAATGTCAACACAACGCTGATGATTTTTATCAGCTTCATTAATTAAGGCAATAAGTGGAGAAGCGTCGCAAAGAGTCATTGATGTAATGCTGATTAGTCTTGAACATCTAAAATATTTGTAAAAACTTCTTCTACTCGCTCAGATAAATCTGATGGCTGAAAATAAACTCGTCCAACTCTTCCTTTTAATTTTTGGTCTAGGGTTTCTGGAGTGGAAGAATTGGAAGATTGATTAGGTAGAATGGTCAATCTCACTCGCTGACCTGCTAATTTAGCACTATGCTGTAAAATTTCTTCCCAAGTCCCCTCTAAAGTGTTTTGTTCCATAGATATTGATTTGAATTTCGTTCTTTCCTCAGTGTAACAAGCAAAAGATAAAAAAACAAATTTCTAGATTTTTTTGTCTTATTGTTTTCTACCGGGGGGAATAAAACGGATTTCAATTCTGCGTCTGCTTGCATCTGCGTCACGATTAACCGCAGCTAATTTACCCGATGGGAGGTATAACTGTCCTGCGGAAAAAGCTCGAAATTTGACGTTTTTGAGTTTACCTGTGCTTTCGATTTCTTGGACTACTGCTAAAGCTCGCATTAATCCTAAATCAGTGTTAGAACCGGGTACTAGCATTTTAACAGATTGTTTTCTGCTGGCAACCGATTCGATATTTTTATCGAGATTACTTGTCTTCTGTATTCCTTGTCCGTCGGTGTGTCCAATTACTTGAATAAAGTCGATTTCTCTGTCTTTGGTAATGGTTTCGATAGCGGGAATAATGCGCTGACGAATATAGGTTTTTAAAGCGGGGTTTAATTGGGCACTTCCCGACTGAAATTTGAATTTTCCTGATTTTTCATCGATAACTATGGGGGTTGCTGTTTGCAGTTTTTGAAGTTTTCGATTTGCTTATTCGAGATACCTAATCAGTAGATATCTCCAAGAGTGATAAACCAATCACAGCTTGCTTTTATGCTGTGTACTAACAAAATAGTGCAACGGCTGAAATGTATGTCTTTCATTGCTAATTTAATTTTATAGAAAAACTATGGGGCAAATAAAATAATTTTTATTTAGCTCAACTCCTTTGCTGGAAACATTTTCAGTCTTAAAATAATATTATGGAGGTGTCTAATGGTCAACTGGCTATTTAATCGCTACAGTTGAATAAATTGTCTAAATCTCTTCCTTAATTCCTTCTTAGAGGCGATAATGAAGATAAATTCTTTATGTCTGCTTGTCCTATTGAATAAATTTAATCACTTATTTTTGGTGTTCTCTCTTATATTTTTGCATAAATGGGATGCTCTCGATGCTCCCGTGTTTTGATTGATTGACAAACCCCTACTTTTTGTGGATAATAAAGCAAAGACGGCCAAGAGCAACATTTGGCTTATTTTCAATAATTCTAAAAGTCGTATCTCCTAGATTATATAAAAAGGGTTGTAAATTGTAAGTTCTATCTCCTGCAAAAATTTCGTTTTCGCCAAAACTCCAATCTTTCCACCAAGACGGGGCTTGATATGGTCTTGATGAGCCAGAAATTTTTTCGGGAAACACATCAAAAATTAAGCGATAAACGCCAATTCCTTGAGGATTATTGTCAAGATTTATTAAAGCATTAAATTCTAATTGATTATTCGTAGATTGCCAATTCGTTAGTTGAAGGGGAATCAGTGAACTTTGGGGATCTAATCTTTCAAATTTTTCTTTGTTGTTATTAAAGTCACTATTACCATTGAGTTGATAACTAGCAGAATTCCCTAGGGGCAAAGTATAGGGCAGAGGATTATAGTTGAGTCTATATTTTAAAGAAGTCTCTTTTGGACTATCATTGCTCGTTTGACTAGGAATAATAAGTCGTTCTACATTTTGAGGATTCTCCACGTTTTTGATCACTATTCTACCATCATTAATTACTTGTACTCGTCTAATTCCTGATTTCTGAGGATTATCTGATGTCGGAGAAGAAGATGAAGGGGTAGGTTGTTCATTGTCATTAATTTGCAGTAAAGCAGGTTTTTCAAAAATTTGAGTGGAGAAAATAACAAAATTTTCAGCAGGAAAATTAAGTCCTGTATTTTGACTTTCCGATTTGATTTTATCGAAATATTGTTTAACCTGAGAATAGCGACCTAACACTAAGATATAAAAGGGATGATTTGTTTTAACACTGGGATAACGAATATTATCTAATCCAACATCATAAATATCCCCCCAAAATTTACTTTTGACTGGGATAATACCGACGGCGTAACCATCCTTCAGGAGATAATGATCTTTGAGTTGTGCTGCTAAGTCTTCCCATTGAGCTTTTTGTTGATATAAATCCGTCACAATAACGTAGAGGGAATTGGGCGGATCAGTCTTTTGGGGTGCGATAATTTTATGAGTGGCCGCATCTCTTAATTCAGGTCTTCCCCCACTATAAAACCAGGCAGTTTCAGCTGATTGATGATTGATCGGCTCCTTGAGTCGCTGAGTCCCAAAAACATAAAAGGTTGGAGATGGAGTAGTAGGAAAAGCTGTATTTGTCGCACTTCTTAATAATCTTAGGGTTCTAATGTAGCGACTGTTGCGATCGCTGACAAACCCTTTCATAGACGGCGTACCATCAATTTGAATGATGATTTTTTCTGGTTTGTCAGGATTTTATAACATAAATTTAGAACAGAAAAACTTGATTTATGTTTTAGTGGTTTTATATTGTAATCGATACTGTTCCTGTCTGCCATTAGTTGGATTATAATAAGTCTAGTAATAATGAACAAACAATTATGAACATTAACATAAATTTACAACACGAGGTTACATCCGAAGACTCTTATGAATTAGAATACCTTGCTATGCTAATTGAAAAAGAGTGTAACTTAACCGTAAAACAAGAAAAACTTGAATCTTTATCTAAGGTGAAGGATGGCGGATTAACGATAGGAATAGCCATTGCTAGTTTAGCCTTATCTGCTGTCGGAACTTTTATTTCAGTTTTAGCATACTGGCAATCTCAAAAACCCAGATACTCTGTTTCAATGACAATTGGAACTCAAACTTATACCATTGAAAATATTTCTCCGCAACAAATTGAAAATATTCAAACTACAATTGCTCAACTTCAGTCTAGCTCAACAGAATCAAATATTTTGGTCAACATTTATAAACAATAAATCATGAACGAAACAACAGGGAAAAGAATAGCATTTGTTGTTAATGCACGGACAGGGGATGAATTGCAGGCTGGCAACCGTGATTCATCTCGTTTGTGGACTTTGTTAACCGATCCTAATCTTGGAAGATGCGAGCCTATTTATCCGCCTCTTCACAATTGTGAGAACGAATTTTCCTTTTTAAAAGAACTAAAAGAAATTCTCAAAAAATTGAATTCTAGCGATCAATTATTGTTCTATTTCTCCGGACATGGAATTGTCAAAAATCAGCAATATTGTATTAAACTGGGCTTAGATGAAGATAGTTATTACCCTTTTAAAAATCTTATAAATCAGCTAAGAGCATCAGGAATTGAGCGTGCTATAGCGGTGTGCAGTCGTATGAGGTACAGTGTCACGAGCTATAAACCATGCTAGGCAAAGCTTGGTCTGTATCTCACTCAAGCGCTTACCGCTATATCATTATTATTGATGCTTGTCATAGTGGCAAAATCTTAAGTGAAATAGGGACTAAAAAAAACGAATTTAATCCCTTGGAAAATCTAGAACTAGAATTACCCAAAGGTATTGCTATTATTGCCTCTTGTCAAGAAAGTCAGAAGAGCTATGAATTGGCAGACAGTTCATCTAGCGTCTTCACCCATTTGTTATGTCAAGCGATAGAAGGGGGGTTAGATGGTCAAGCTACTCCCAATAGTTTAATTAGTATTTCTGATGTTATTGGATATATACAAAAACAGCTAGTGGGACTTAGACAAAAAACAAATTGAGAAAAGCCTCAACTCCAATCCCCGCTTGGGATTTACTTCGAGAAGCCCAAAATCGCTGAAACCCAGATATATCAAGGAAAATCATAAATCGAGGTTAA
>NZ_JADBTF010000361.1:0-4444 GCF_020246295.1 Microcystis sp. M090S1
ATTTTGAGTATAAATACTCTATATACTCACTTCTCTGCGATGCAGTCGCACTCGCGGGAGCGCATTTTGTAGCTTGCTTAAAGCTTTGTTTCTGTCTGTATCACTTGTTACTTTTTAAAATGAGAATTGCTGTACAATTATCATCTTTCTTGCGATTGATTTCATTATTAATTTCTTCAGTTAAAAATATTTCAATTTCTTCCTGTAGCCAATCTGAAAGCAAATAATTAGATTCTTGACATTCGCTATCATAATAGGGATCTGTCATGAAGTCAAAGAAAATATTGGCATCAATAACAACTTGAATCTTAGACTTGTTTTTTTCCTCGATTAGCTCTTTGATTAATGGAGGGATTGTATGCTCTAAATCCCAAGTTGTCAATAAATGTCCTTCTGCACTTTTTCCGGGTTTTTCCGATTTGGCAATAAATCCAAAACTTGACCACATTGAACTCAAGTTATAATCCATGCGACAATCAAAAACAATTCCATAAAGTTGCTGTTTTTGGGTTTTGTCAATCAGGTGTTCAACTAATTGTCTGGCAACACCTTTTCTTCTAAAATTTTCATCAGTACATAAATGTATTATATGTGCTTTGTTAGTCTTTTGCTTAATTCTATACATTAAATATCCAACACATTTTTGGTCTAGACTAATGGCCGCTAAGATATGTCCTTTATCTGCATGATCTATAAATCCACCTTCAGGCATAAAACCCAAAGTCTTAGAGTTTTTACGACCCAACTCTTGTATTTTTTTTAAATATGTTGATCCATTTTCAATTGCAATAATTTCAACTTTCATAAAGAAATATAAAATTAAAATGTTGATTATTTATGAGTTGACTAAATTACTATATAAACATAGTAATTTAGCCTAATTTTTCTGCTAATTCTAACCAGCGATCAGTTAAATTATCAATTTTTTGACTTAATTGAGCTAATTCTTCGGTCAGAGCGGTTATTTTAGTAAAATCTTCTAGGGGTTCTCCATAAAGTACCTGTTCAATTTCGGCTTTTTTTGCTTCTAAAATTGGTATTTGTTTCTCGATATCTTCGTATTCTTTTTTCTCTTTAAAAGAGATTTTCTTATTGACAGGTGACGGAGAAGCTTTAACAGTTTTTGGGGTGACTTTTTTTTCTTTTGGTTCCTCCTCCTCTTTTTTCTGATCGAGATAAAGGGAATAATTGCCTGGATATTGACGGATATTACCCCCGGTTTCAAAGGAAAAAATAGTATCAACTACTCGATCGAGAAAATAGCGATCATGGGAAACGACAATCACACAACCGTTAAAGTCCTCTAAATATTCTTCTAAAATTGCTAAAGTCTGCACATCGAGATCATTGGTGGGTTCATCTAGGATTAAAACATTAGGTGCACTCATCAAAACTCGTAGTAAAAATAAGCGTCGTCTTTCTCCTCCAGAAAGTTTATAAATTGGTGCATACTGTTGATCGGGAGGAAAGAGAAATTTTTCTAACATCTGGGAAGCGGTGATCACGCTACCGTCTAGGGTTTTGACTAATTCGGCCACACTTTTCAGATATTCGATCACTCTTTGATTTTCGTTGATATTGAGATCATCGGATTGTTGATCGAAGTAACCAATATGAATAGTGGAACCGATGTCAACTGTGCCTGAATCGGGGAGAATTTTCCCGGTAATAATATCCATGAGAGTAGATTTTCCTACCCCATTACTGCCAATAACACCGATGCGATCTTCGGGGGTAAAAATATAGGTAAAATCTTTAATTAAAGTATGATCTCCGTAAGCTTTCGAGATATTTTCTACTTCGATAACTTTTTTACCGATGCGTCTTCCTGCGGTGGCAATATCGACTTTTCCCTCCACCTGTTTAAATTCCTTATTACCCATGGACTGAATGCGATCGATGCGCGCTTTTTGTTTGGTGCTGCGCGCTTTTGGTCCCCGGGATAACCATTCTAATTCCCGTCGTAAAACTCCCGCGTGTTTGCGTTGACTACTGGCGATCGATTCTTCCGCTAAAGCTTTTTTTTCTAGATAATAGGCATAATTACCGGAATAAGTAGATAAATCTCCCCGATCGATTTCAATGATGCGATTAGTCACTCGATCGAGAAAATAGCGATCGTGAGTAATTAATAATAATCCTCCCCGAAAACGGGACAAATAACTCTGTAACCACTCCACGGAAAGCGCGTCTAAATGGTTTGTGGGTTCATCCATCAATAAACAGTCAGGATCGGCTAAAAGTGCGGTAGCGATGGCGATTCTTTTGCGATATCCCCCCGATAAATCTCCCACGCGAGCATTAAAATTATCGATACCCAGTTTACTTAAAATAACTTTAGCATTGGTTTCTAAATCCCAGGCCGCAAGTTTATCAATTTGTTGCGAAACCCTTGACAAACGTTCCATAATAGTATCCAGATTTTCTGGCTCATGGACAAGGCGATCGGACAATTCCTCGTATTCCTTGATTAAAGTCATGCTTTCGCCACTATCGGCGAAAACCTGCTCTAAAACCGTTTTATCGTCGTCTAGATCGGGTTGCTGGGGTAAATAGACGATTTTCATCCCGGAATTGATTTGAATTTCGCCACCATCGATCGCTTCTAATCCGGCGATCATTTTCAATAGGGTCGATTTTCCCGATCCATTCGTACCGATCAGGCCGACTTTATCGCGATCATCGAGACTAAAACTCGCATCTTTGAGAATTTCCTTGATACCGAAGTCTTTTTTGAGCGATCGAACCGTCAGCAGTGTCATGATTTCTGGGAATAATCCTTCTTTTCTAGTTTGACATACTCCCGCCGTCAAGCTACGCTGTGACGGGGGATTCTTTCCACATTGCTGTTAGAAATTCTGGCGTTGTCAGGTGTAAAGATGAATCAAGCAAAAGTGTAGGGAACTGGAACATCCTTAAACTTAAGGTAATGAATTAGAAGCGGTAGGGAATTTTCTAACATTTTGACACATTTTGAATAGCAGAGAGTCTGACGATGAAGACGCGCTAAGTAATGACGTAATCTTGTATTTTCTCCCTCTACCCTTGTCCTATAAGTTTTGCTAACAATCTGATCCCCGTCAGGGATAAATATTGGATACACTGGATTTCCATCACTTACCCAAAAATAACATTGCCAAAATGAGATAGCTTGCCATAAACGTTGAAATGTGTCCGCACTATGATCACCAATTACCCATCCAAGAATTCCATCTCGAAAGTGGTCAACAGCCGTCCAGAGCCAGATTTTGTTCTTTTTTTTACCAACAAAAGTTTCTAATTCATCTAGTTCTCCCACTTCTGGAATCGTTTCTGAATTATAGGAATCAGGCAGCAGTTTTCCCACTTGTTTGACCCAATCCATAATGGTTGTTCGTGAGACTCCTGTCACTCTCTCAATGCCTCGAAATCCCAGGCCATTTACCTACATTTTCAGACAGCTACGCTTAACATCATCGCTATAGCCCTTTGTTTCATAGCTGTGGATGAACTGACGACCACAGTTTACACATATATAGTTTTGTTTTTGACCACGATGACCATTTTTATTGATGTGGTCACTTTTACATTCTGGACATTTCATCGTTTTTTTTCCTTCATTAAGTTTCTATCTATTTTACCTTCTCATCTCTTCATCTGACAACGCCGAAATTCCGGCGTTGCTGATTTGAGATATGAATCTTCTTTGGTGGAATTTCTGGCTCTCCTAGACTGGTTATAGCAAATTAGTAGTTTAAATGAGCCTAACCCCTTAAATACCGTGGAATCCAACAAAGCAAAAAGCTTTTTTTATTAAAATTGCTTTTTTGAATTCTGGTGAGCTTTACTTGGCAGGGCTTGCGTGGATGATTTTCTGCTAATATATCATAACTACTCTAGAAGAGCCGAATTTCTTAAAACCTAGACACAAACTAACTTTTGCACGGGAACCTGAACAGTTGGCATTCATACCTTGATTCAGCAACGCCGAATTTTCCTACTGTCTTTTTACTGATTACTGCTCACTGATTACTGATTACTGATTACTGATTACTGATTACTGTTTACTGATTACTGTTTACTGTTTATAGAGTGCAGACACACACATTTTAACTCAATGAAAGCAAGGTATCAATACCGCCTTTCCCCAACCAACACAAGAGGCTTTTGTCTCAATTGTTCGGGTGTGTGCGTGTTGTCTGGAACAATAAGTAGTCGTGCAAAATTAATTTCCTAGTCGAGACAGGAGACAGGAGACGGGAGACGGGAGACGAAAGACAGCTATTAGGGATCGGATTTGAGTTTTCAGTTCTCTGTTTGCTCACCACCGCAGAAGTCTGACGGAGTAGTGGCTTAGATGTGTAATTAATTGTGCTTAGATACTTAACTCTATAGACATAGTTAAATCTTCTATCCCCTACCTGACAGAACCTATAGCTGAACTTCCCCCGTATAAACATACTAG
>NZ_JADBTF010000362.1:0-3045 GCF_020246295.1 Microcystis sp. M090S1
CCTATTCCTACCCGATTTTTGAGGCTATTTTTTTCTCTCTTATCTTCCCTCAAAAACCCTATATATATGGGCGCACGGATTCCCATTATACATAAAGTATAAAGCAAGTCTCGCCATTTGTCAAGGGTTTTTAGAAAAAAGAGGAGTTATTCGCTTTGATTTGGGAGATAATACTGGTGCTTTGGAGGATTTAAATATGGCTATTTCTCTCCAGTCTAACTATGCTGAAGCTTACTATAATCGAGGTTTAGTTAAGGAAAAAATGGGCGAGAAGAAAGAAGCGATTGCGGATTATCAATTAGCAATTAGTTATCAGCCTAATTATGGCGAAGCTTATTATAATTAGGCTCTTGCTACCTACGATGATAAAAATCCTAGTAGCCGAGTAGCGAGCCTTAACTATTTGCAAAAAGCCGGTAATGCTTTGATAAAAACTGGTAATTTAGAACTGTATGAACGTGCGGTAGAATGGATGTTAAAAATGCAGTAATTTGTCTAAAAAAATAAGCTCAGGTATGACATTCTCCGTCGCTTTAGTGCAGTAGGAGAGTGGGGAGAAGGGAGAAAAAGGCTGATAACTGATAACTGACGACCGGCTCCCCAAAACGAAAACTTCGTACCTCACCATGAAGATAGCTGCTATATCTAAAATCCTTATTCATCCCCTAAATAAGCTTCAATCACCGCGGGATTCTCCCTGACTGTGGCCGGCTCTCCCAAAGCGATTAACTTACCGAAATCTAACACGGCTATGCGATCGCATAATCCCATCACTAAAGGCACATGATGTTCGATTAACAGGACAGTTAAAGCTAAATTATCACGAATTTGTCGAATTAGCTGACTTAATGACCCCTTTTCGCTGGGATTCATCCCGGCTGCCGGTTCATCGAGGAGTAATAACTGGGGTTGCAAAGCTAAAGCGCGGGCGATTTCCAAGCGTCTTTGATCACCATAGGCTAAATTAGAGGCTTTCCGATTGCTTTGGTCAGTTAATCCGACTAAATCTAATAATTCCGCTGCTCTTTTATAGGTTTTTTCCTCCTCCCTTCTCGAAACCGGTAAACCGAAAATTCCCGTCCAGAGATTGGAGCTATTGTGAATGTTACCAGCGATCGCCACATTTTCTAAAGCCGATAATTCGCCAAATAAGCGCAAATTCTGGAAAGTACGGGCAATTCCTGCCTGAGCGATCTGGTGAGGACGATAATTCGCCAGACTGTACCCTTGATAAATTAAATCACCACTTGATAGGGGGATTAAACCGGTGATAAGATTAAATAAAGTCGTTTTTCCCGCCCCATTGGGTCCAATTAAGCCAAAAATCTCGTTTTTTTGTACCTGAAAGGAAACCCCATCGACAGCGACTAATCCCCCAAATCGACGGGTGGCTCCCCGCACTTCTAATAAATTTGCCTGCATCCTTGTTCATAGGTTAAATTAGTCGATTTTACTCGATCAAGACTATTTAAGGTAAGCATTGCACCGACCCAAAAAATATTTGTCAGGAGATTTACCCTGAAAGAATCAGTTTTAAAGATTTATTTGGCAATTATTTTGATTAGGAAATATTTTACACACTCAAGACGGCTCACCACTACTAGCGAATCACTACCGATAACGAAAAACTGCCATAATTGCAGAAATGTCCTCATCTAGCCAAAAGGCGATCGCTATTGATGAAAAATGACGCTAAAATTATCGATCTCGTCATCCGGCTGTTCTTTCTCGGCCTGTTGTTATTTGCTGGTTTTACCCTGCTGCGTCCCTTCGTAACCATGATCCTCTGGGGAGCAATTCTGGCGATCGCTTGGTATCCGCTCTTTCTCTGGTTAAAAAAGTTGCTCGCTGGCCGGGCGAAACTGGCCGCAGTTCTCCTCACCCTACTTTGTCTAGGGATTATTATCGGTCCGGTGAGTGCCATCGCAGCGGTTCTGGCGGGTAATCTGCGAACGCTGGCCGAATATATCGATACTGGTGCGGCGGTGATTCCCCCTCCCCCCACCGATGTGGCCACCTGGCCGCTAATCGGCGAAAGGATTGCCAGTCTCTGGCAGCAGGCATCGGATAACACGGGTCAATTTCTTCAACGCTTCGAGCCACAATTAAAAGAACTGGGGAAAATTTCCCTTTCCCTAGCCACCAGTACCGGTCTGACGGTGCTGAAATTTATCGTCTCGATTCTGATTGCGGCGGCCCTCACCCTCTCGGCTAAAAATCTGACTCACCTGATGAACCGGTTAGCGGAAAAGATCGCCCCGGGTCGAGGCATCGCGCTGGCCAGTCTAACCGCCTCCACCGTCCGCAATGTTAGCCGCGGTATTATTGGCGTTGCCATTATCCAGAGTCTTTTGATCGGCATCGGTTTAGTGACGGTGGGAACGCCTGCAGCCGGTTTATTAACTTTCCTCACCCTAATTTTGGGCATTCTCCAAATTGGCCCTGGTTTGATTGTCTTGGGGGCGCTCATTCACGCTTGGGTAACACTCCCCAATTCCATCGCCCTATTATTTACCATCTGGATGATTCCCGCCACCTTGGTGGATAATTTCCTTAAACCCATCTTAATGGGGCGCGGTCTGCCCATTCCCATGGTGGTGATTCTGCTAGGGGTGTTCGGGGGAGTGATCGCCTACGGGATTATTGGTTTATTCGTCGGGCCGGTTCTGCTCGGTCTCTGCTACGAGTTAGTTAGGGCTTGGATTGGCGAGGATAGCGCCGAACCAGTGGCAAATAGCCATGATGAGCCAATCTAAGGAGCGATAGCTCTAATTTTTACCTTGAAAAGGCTCACCGGTTTGGTAGTTGTCATCAGCGTCTGGGATTAGCTTGGGCGATTATGCAGAAACTGAACAAAATGCAAAAATATCTCCTACATAAATAATCTTTCAGTCACTGGCTTGTAATAGTTAGTAAAAGTATAGTCAAATATAGACAGACTGAATTCCATTTCAGAAATTCCCTTCACTTTTACTTCGAGAGATTGATTCTCCTTGGGTGAACTACGCACCTCTCTATCCCATAGCGGTTAAACGCATTTGGGAA
>NZ_JADBTF010000363.1:0-12819 GCF_020246295.1 Microcystis sp. M090S1
AGACTTTAAATATGGGCAAAATATCCAATTTAAGAACATCTTTTAGATATACGAGGGAACTTTATCAACTATACCTAGATAAAAAAATGAAACGAACACCAAAATCAATCTATACCAACCATTATAGCTCATTTATCTTGGAGTTTTTATCTATATTTTTTCTTAAGTATATTGCCAGTGTAACTTTGTTTCTTGAGAAAAAACAGACTTTTAGTTAATCGATCGGAGTAAGAAAATGCAACAATTTATCGAGACGTTGAGTCAATGCCCTAAGTGCAAAAGTAGTCAATTAACTTTTGATGATCATCAGATTATTTGCAAAAACTGTAATTCTGAATTTGCTATTGTCAATAATAAACCAGTATTCATTCGAGAAGATAATGAAATTTTTTCTCCCTCTTTTTATACTAATATGGTGACTAATCATAGTCCAAAAGAAAAAAACATATTCTCAAAAATTGTCCCTAGTCCATCGATCACCTTAAACTATATTGAGAGGATTCAAAATTTTGCTCAGACTTTAGAAAAGTTTACCTTAGCATATGTCTTGGTTGTGGGTGGAGGAAATCAGAAAAGAGATTTGGATAGGTTAATGTCAGAATATAGCAATATCAAATTGATATATTCCGATGTTGATGTTAATGCAGATGTTGATTTATTCTGTGATGCTCACGATCTTCCTTTTCAAGACCAAGTTTTTCATGGTATTATTACTACAGCAGTTTTAGAACACGTTCTCTACCCCGAAAAAGTCGTTAGTGAAATGCACAGAGTTCTCAAAGATGGCGGGGGAATTTATTCAGAAATTCCCTTTATGCAGCAGGTTCATGAAGGGGCCTATGATTTTACCAGATATACCCTTTCTGGTCATCGGCGCTTGTTTAACTATTTTTCAGAAATTTCCAGTGGTTTAGTTGCTGGACCTGGAACAGTTTTAGTCTGGTCTATCGAACATTTCGCTTTATGTTTTGCTGGCAATAATACCTCAAGATTATTAACTAAAGCAATGGTGAGATTAGTGTTTTCTTGGCTTAAATATTTTGACTATCTATTCAAAAATAATCCTCAGGCTCTCGATGGAGCTTCTTGTACATATTTCTTAGGAAAAAAATCTCCTGAGAAAGTAGTTTCTGATCAAATGATTATTGAGAGATATAAAGGAGCTAATAATCTTCGCCATACCTAATACCTAGAGAATATCGTCAATTCTCCAGTTTATACAAGAAAATAATCTAATTAAATCCTCAACAGTGATGAAAATTTTGTTATTTAGTCGCTACGATACTTTAGCTGCTAGTAGCCGCTATCGTACTTACCAATATTTGCCTTATTTGAAAAAAGAGGGAATAGAGGTTGAGACCGCTCCCTTATTAGATAATGATTATCTTAGAACTCGCTACTTAGGGAAAAAATACCCTTTATCGAGATTATTATCTGCTTATCAACAGAGAATTTCGCTGCTGTTGAAATCTCAAAAATACGATTTAATCTGGTTGGAAAAGGAAGCATTACCTTGGCTACCAGCTTGGCTAGAATTACTGTTGCTCAGAGGAAGAACACCTTATGTAGTTGATTATGATGACGCAGTATTCCACCGTTACGATCAACATTCTGCTTCTGTAGTTAGATGGCTATTGGCACAGAAAATCGATCGAGTAATGCAGAATGCTCGCTTAGTGATTGCGGGAAATGATTACTTAGCTAACAGAGCAACACAAGCAGGAGCTAAATGGGTAGAAATATTACCCACCGTCGTCGATCTTGATCGCTATCCCTTATCAAAAGCTCCTCAAAATGAAGTCTTTACCATCGGCTGGATAGGAACCCCACTGAAGTTTTTTAATTATATCAAAGAACTAGCTCCTGTTTTAAAAGAAATTTGTCGAGATGGTGGTGCCAAAGTCGTTGCTATTGGTGCCAAAGAGACAAATATAGAGGATATCCCTTTAGAAATTAAGCCTTGGTCAGAAGCAACCGAGGTGAAAGAGATGCAACAATTTGATGTAGGGATTATGCCCCTTACTGATACGCCATTTGAGCGAGGAAAATGCGGATTTAAACTAATTCAATATATGGCATCTAGTCGCCCAGTTATTGGTTCACCAGTAGGGGTGAATGCCGAGATTATCGAGCAGGGTATCAACGGTTTCCACGCTAGTAGTCAAGCTGAATGGATGCAAGCTTTTCAAAACCTGAAACATGATCGAGATTTAAGAGAAAGCATGGGATGGGCTGGCAGAAAACTTGTCGAAGATAAGTATAATATTCAAATAACCGCCCCTAAAATGTTGCAGCTATTGCAAAAAGCTAATCAAGTTTTCAAAACCTAAAACTGTTTTTCTAAAATTATCTATAAATCAAGAATCTAAACTGTGCATGAAATGAAAATACTTTTTATTATTACTAGAGCAGATACCGTTGGAGGCGCACAGGTTCATGTGCGAGATTTAGCGAGATTTTTGCAAGATTCTCACCATCAGGTCTTAGTTGTTACTGGAATAAAAGGCATTTATAATGACGATCTGATCAGTCATCGCATAACCAATGTATCTTGTCAAGACTTTGGCAAAAAAATTAACTTAATTCAAGACTGGCAAACCTTGAATTTTATCAAACAAATTATTGCAGAATTCCAACCAGATATTATCAGCACTCACTCTAGTAAAGCCGGAATTTTAGGACGATTAGCGGCCAGAAAAAGCAAGACTCCTTGCATTTTTACCGCCCATGGTTGGGCTTTTACAGGAGGTGTACTAGAGCCGAGTCGAACTATCTATCAGTGGTCAGAAAAAATCACAGAACCTTTAGCTAATAAAATTATCTGTGTTTCGGAACAAGATCGATCAATTGGACTAAAAACTGGTATGCAACCCAATCGATTATTGACCATACATAATGGGATGCCAGATATACCAGCAGAATTGAGAGCTAATCCTAGTCATTCTAACCCTGTTCGTATTGTTATGGTGGCAAGATTTGATCAGCAAAAAGACCATGTAACCTTACTGAAAGCCTTTCAAAATATTCCCGAAGCCCATTTAGATTTGGTCGGAGACGGTCCGGATTTAGAAAAAATTAAAACCTTAGCCAAGGAGCTAAAAATTATCGACAGAATTAATTTTTTAGGCTTTCGTACCAATGTAGCAGAAGTATTAGCCCAAGCCCAAATATTTACTTTAATATCTAATTGGGAAGGGTTTCCTCGCACCACAATCGAAGCAATGAGAGCAGGACTACCAGTGATTGTGTCCGATGTTGGGGGAGCGTCAGAAGCAATGATGGAAGGAATAACAGGTTATATTGTACCCCGGGGAGATGTTAACACTTTACACCAGAGACTATTACAATTAGTTCTAGATGCTCAGTTCAGGACTAAAATGGGAGCGGCAGGACGCAAACGCTACGAAGCAGAATATACTTTTAAGAAGATGTTTGAAAAAACCTTTCAGGTTTATGAACAAGTTTTAGCGGAAAGGAGAAAAAATGATGATCGAGAATAAATTGTTAATCACAGGTGCTACAGGGTTGCCAGGTGGTTTTTTCATGGAACGTTTGGCATCTACTAAGCCTGAAATAGAAATACATTGTTTAATTCGCCCTACTAGCGATCGCAGTATGTTAGATAGTCTAGGATTACCCATAATCTATCATATTGGTGATAGCTCGATTCCAGAAACTTGGCAGCAAATTTTTAGTGAAAATAATTTTCAAACCATTATCCATCTCGTCCAGCTTCGACAAGTACCAACCATACTTAATAGTCTAAAAAAATTCCAACAAACTCCCCGATTAATTATCATCGGAACCACGGGAGTGTATTCAAAATATAATGAATATTCTGCCGAGTATAAAAAAGCAGAAAGCTATTTACAACAATATGCTGGTTCTTATGGTCTCCTGAGACCGACAATGATTTATGGTTCTCCCCAAGATAAAAACTTACACAAATTGATTAAATTCTGTCACCGCTACGGATTCTTTCCCATTTTTGGTTCTGGGGATAACCTGTTACAACCAGTTCACGCTGATGACATTGCCCAGATGTTGTTAAAAGTCTGGGAATGTCCTAATATAAAAGGTGCTTACGATCTTTCCGGAGGTAGTATTGTTTCCTTCCGTCAGTTAATTTTATTGGTAGAAAAGTTATTAGGAAAATCGGTACGACCCCTATCTTTTCCTTTAAAATTTGGCATTTGGTCGGCTACTCTATTAGAAAATACATTAGGTAAAAAGTCACCCGTGCGACGAGAACAAATCTTGCGATTACAAGAAGACAAAGCTTATTCCCACGAAGAAGCTAAAAGGGATTTAGGGTTTACTCCTCGTACTCTAGAAGTCGGACTACAACAAGAGATAGAATTAATGCGCTCCCAAGGCATAATTTAACTAATTAAATCAATTTTTGTCTTGACTCTAGCCATATTCAAAAAACCCTGAATTGGCAACCTCCCTTTACTTTAGAGCAAGGATTAGCCCGAAACATTCAGCCAGAAAATTAGTGTTCAGCTTGTCAAAAAGGCCTCATAATTCAAGTTCCGCTTTGACAAAATCGGCAGTTTTATGGAGAGAAAACCCCACTTTAGCGGCTATCATCTGCATAGCGCGATTATCCCTTAAAATGTCCGCTTCAATTCCGTCTAATCCTTAGAGACGGGAGAAAGATTGTTCAGTCAAAGGCTAGGGTTGACTTTGGTACGCTGGCAAGGGGAGTATAAGGGAGTCGAGGCAGTGTGGTTGCGTTGGGCGACTTTTGCCGGCGATTTACTGCCCACAGAGTCAGAGCTAACTGAACAGGAAAGAATGCGGGCTGAACAGGAAAGAATGCGGGCTGAGGATTTAGAAGCATTGCTTCAACGCTATCGAGAGCGTTTTATGGACTGATGAGCTAATATAGCGGTGTGCAGTCGTATGAGGTACAGTGTCACGAGCTATAAACCATGCTAGGCAAAGCTTGGTCTGTATCTCACTCAAGCGCTTACCGCTATAGCAAAAAAAATGTAGTTCTATAACTGTCACTAAAAAATCAACTGGAGATGAGAATAAAATGTTAATTTCCTGCAAATACAACTCTCTTTTTATCCGTAATCCCAAAGTAGCGTTGTCGTCTTTGGAGAAATCTCTGAGAAAAATTATCTTAAATGACTGGGAATATTTTAACTATATTTGAAACTTGACAAAAAGACTATGAGAGAATACTAGAATTGCTTAAGTTACCAGAAGTAAAACTAGCAAGCGTCAATCAAAATCATCAACTTTAGCGAGACTACAGGAGTTATTATAACGAAGAAACTAAAAATATTAATTAGTGAACATCTCAAGGAAGATATGGAACTGTTTGGATACTCTTTTTAGTAAAAGATAGCTTTAGATACTTATGCAACTTACGGCCTCCCTTGTCCTTTACAAAAATGATCCAGAGATAGTTACTCAAGCAATTAAATCTCTGTTCGGCACACCAATAGAAATTAATTTATCAGTAGTAGATAATTCTCCCACCGATGAATTCAAAAAAATATTCGATAATTTTCAGGAATACGATATAGATTATTACTTCAATAATGGTAATAACGTTGGTTTTGGTCAAGGACATAACCTAGCTATTACTAGGGCTAAAAATTATGATTATCATTTAGTTATCAATCCAGATGTTTATTTTGATAATAATGTGATCACTGAACTTATTCACTACCTCGATAAGCATCAAGAGGTGGGATTGATTACTCCAAAAATATCTTACCCTAATGGGGACATCCAATACCTTTGTAAGCGTCAACCCACAGTTTTGACCTTATTTATTAGACGTTTTATACCAAAAAAAATGCAGTTTCTTTTCAAAAAGAGATTGGACTGGTATGAAATGCGAGATATTAGCTATAACCAGATAATAGAAGTACCGATTATTAGTGGCTGTTTTATGCTATTTAACAGAAAATATTTAGATGATATTGGCTACTTTGATAAAAATATGTTTATGTATTTTGAAGATTATGATTTAACCCTTAGAATGTCTAAAAAATATAAAACCATACTTTATCCCCATGTGAATATTTATCATCATTGGGCAAGAGGAGCGCACAACTCGACTAAACTGGCAATAGTTTTTGCTCAATCTGCTGTGTATTTTTTTAATAAACATGGTTGGAAAATTTACTAAACTTAATTGAATAATCAATAATGAAAAACGTTTTAGTTACAGGTTCTACTGGCTTTATTGGCAGCCACTTACTGCCAACTTTACACCAACATAACTGCCAGATAACAGCGGCAATTCGCCAGAAATTTGAGTTTCCTGCATCCCTGTCAATTAAGGCCATTCAGGTGGGTGAAATTGATGATATGACCGATTGGCAAGAAGCATTGCTAGGCATTGATACCGTTATTCATCTAGCAGGACGCGCTCATATCCTTCATGAGACTATATCCAATCCAGAAGCGGCATTTATAAAAGTTAACACTAAGGGGACTATTAACCTAGTTAAGCAGTCCCTAAAAGCGGGAGTTAAGCACTTTATTTTTGTCAGTTCTATTCATGCTATGGCTGCCGAAAGTGATGATATTCTTAACGAAAATTCTCCCTGTCACCCCGATAGTCCCTATGGTCGTAGTAAACTGCAAGCAGAACAAGCTTTAATTCAACTAGCAAAAGATAGTGACATGACTTGGACGATCCTTCGTCCTACTCTGGTTTACGGTCCTGGTAATCCGGGTAATATGGACCGCTTGATGAAACTAATTAAACGGGGATTACCTTTACCTTTTGGTGCGGTAAAAAATCGCCGCAGTTTTGTCTTTGTGGGTAACTTAGTTGCTGCCATTATTACCTGTTTAGATCATCCTAAGGCCGCTAATCAGATTTTTTTAATTAGCGATAACCAAGCTGTTTCTACTCCCCAATTAATTCGACTCATTGCTCAACAAATTCAACAACCCTGTCAATTGCTACCCGTCCCCACTACCCTACTTAGATTCTTAGGTTATCTGGGTGATAGGGTAGAATCTATAACAGGGAAAAATCTCCCTTTTAACACCTATAATATCGATCGCTTGCTTGGTTCTCTTGCCGTTGACTCTAGCTATATTCAAAAAACCCTAGATTGGCAACCTCCCTTTACTTTAGAGCAAGGATTAGCCCAAACAATTCAGCCAGAAAATTAGTGATAAGCTTATCAAAAAAGACTTCATAATTCAAGTTCCACTTTGACAAAATCGGCAGTTTTATGAAGAGAAAACCCTACTTTGGTCGCTATCATCTGCATAGCGCGGTTATCACTTAAAATTTCCCCTTCAATTCCGTCTAATCCTTCCTTTTTGCCAATAGTGACTAAGCGCTGTAGTAATTCTGTACCAATTCCTTGACCTTGATAGTCATCCCTAACTAATAAGTCAAATTCCGCCACATTAACGCCATGCAGTTTATTTAAGCGTCCTATAGCGATAATTTCTGGCTCTTCCGTCTGATCGTTATTAATCTCTACCACTAAGCTCATTACTCGATCGTAGTCGATAAAACAAATGCGCGTAAGACGATCATAAGCGGTTTGGCGATCGAGATTGACAAGGTGAAAATAACGATAATAAATGCTTTCTTCCGAGAGATAATGGTGAAATTGTCGCACTAAAGGCTCATCCGCTGCCCGAATCGGACGAATTAGCACCTTTAAGCCTCTTTTCGTCGTCCAAGGACCTATATAATGTTCAGGATAGGGACGAATCGCCGGATGAGATAACTTTTCTGGGGGAGTAGTTGGAGGATGAAGAAGGATAGAAGCGGAAAGAGCGATTAATTGCTCTGAATCGGCAAAAAAGGGATTAATATCGATAGTTTTAATGCGAGGTTGTTCACTGACCAGGTGACTAAATTTAACGATTATTTGCTCCAAATTCGCTAAATTAAGCGATTTAAGCCCATTTGTCCCGTGAAAAGCCCGATAAATCTTGGTTTTTTCTAAAAGTCGGCGAACGAGATTAGTATTTAAAGGAGGTAGAGCGGTGGCGTAATCTTGAAAAATATCGACTAAACGGCCACCAGTACCGAAAATTATCACCGGTCCGCACTGATCATCGTAATTAGAGCCGATAATTAACTCATAGCCTCGATCGATCTCTAACATCGGTTGAATACTCACCCCGAGAAAATGCTCCCGACCCACTTGTGCGGTAATATTAGCTTCGATCGCCTGATATGCTTGTGCCACTGCCATAGAGGAAAAAAGCGGCCATTGTACCCCACCCACGGCGCTTTTATGGATAATCGTCTGGGAATGCAGTTTCATCACCACGGGATAACCGAGAGATTCAGCGAGATTAACTGCTTCTGCGGCACTTTCGGCAATTTCAGTGACAATAACAGGGATTCCATAAGCTTTGAGTATATCTAAAGACTCTGGCTCACTGAGAATTGTTCTATCCCCTGCTTGCTCGATAATCTGGCTAACTAAAACTCGATCGGAGCTATTTTCCTGAGAATTGGTTAAAATTGGCGTTTGATAAAGACCGCGTAGATTCTCTTCATATTTCCAGAGCAAATTAAACACCCGGGCAGCCGAATCGGGATAGCGATAGGTGGGGATACCCTGCTGATTTAATAACGCTACCCCCTCTGCAATGCCCTCTCCCCCCATCAAACTTGCTAAAATGGGTTTTGTGCTATTTTGAGCGATTGAGGCAATTCTAAGGGCAATTTCTCGCAGATCAGTGTTAAAGCGAGGCGAGAGAATCATCAACACCGCGTCGGTATGTGCATCCGCTAAAGCGATCTCTAGGGCGCGAGCGTAGCTATCGGGATCGCTGCTGCGACGCAGATCGATGGGATTTTGGGGGACGATATCCGCGGGAACAAGAGGCGCTAGTTTTTCGATCGTTGCGGGGGTAAGGGTTGCCAGTTGTCCATCTTCCGCCAGTAAAGCCGAGGCCGCTAAAAGAGCGGGAGCCACACCATTGCTGATGATTGTCAAGCGTTTTCCCCGGGGAAATCGGGGAATTTTCGCTAAAACTTGCGTGATATTCAAGAGATCGGCCAGTCTTTGTACTTCCACGATGCCACAACGAGCAAAGGCAGCGGAGAGAGTTAGCTGATCGCTGGTCAATTTGCCAGCATGGGAAAGAGAAGTGGGGTCAAAGTCGGTACTGTGGCGACTAATGGCGATAATTGGTTTATTTAGGGCAACTTCTCGGGCTGAGGACAGAAAAGAGCGGGCATTATTCAGGGATTCCAGGTAGATAACGATGCTTTTGGTTTGGGGATCGTCTCCCAAATAATAGAGTAATTCGCCCCAATCCACATCTAAAAGAACTCCGAGGGAGATAAAGTGACTAAAACCGACATTTTCGCTTAAACTCCAATCAAGCACGGCAGCAGCGATCGCCCCACTTTGACTAATCAGGGCAATTGAACCAGTTTTCGGCAGGATGGGGGAAAAGGTGGCGTTAAGATTTTGGCTTATATTGCAGATTCCTGAGCTATGGGGACCGATGATGCGTAATTTTTGACCAGCGATCGCTTTAATTTCCCTAAGTAAATTTTCCCCCATCTGGCCGGTTTCCCGAAAACCCGTGGAGAGAATCAGGGCGCATTTAACCTGTTTTTCGACAGATTGGGCGATAATAGCGGGAATTTCGGGAGCGGGGGCGGTGATAATTACCAGATCGATCGCCGCCTGGATATCCTCTAAACTGCTATAGGTGGGAAGATCGAGCCAGTTTTCGGGGTGAGGATTAACTAGATAAAGGCGGTGCTGACCGGGATTATGATGGAGATTATTTAAAAGAGTGCGATCGAGTTGGGGATTTTGGCGATTAAATCCCACCACAGCGATGGTTTTTGGCTCAAAAAAGGCTCTTATGGTTTGATGTTCGCCACCACGAGGCTCTAAGATGGGATTTAACATAAGTAAGCTAGGAGATATTTAAAATGGGTATTGTTAAGTGAGCTAAAAAAGCAGCTAACCCTTACTGTTCCAGTGTTCCGGTGTTCCCCGATCAACCTAGACCAATTTTAGCTGTTTAATCAGGGTTCGATCGGTGTAATTAATTTTGTCTAGGTAGGGTTGGCAATAAAACAGCCCTAGCCGATCAACATTTTCCCCAAGAGATCTAGTAAACTATCTGATGCTGTAAATATTTAGAGACAGACGATGGAACTGGAATATCCCGAGGATTTGAGATACCTAGAAACCCACGAATACGTCAGACTCGAAGGTGAAATCGCTACCTTGGGAATTAGTGCTTTTGCCGTCGATCAATTGGGTGATATCGTGTTTCTAGAATTGCCCGAATTGGGAGAGGCGCTGAAAGTGGGTAGTAGTTTCGGCACGATCGAATCGGTAAAAGCGGTAGAAGAGCTTTATCCTCCCGTCTCGGGAACCGTAGTTGATCGCAATCAAGCGATGATTGACTCCCCCGAATTAATTGCCGATGATCCCCACGGGGAGGGTTGGTTATTAAAAGTGCGGGTAGAAAATCCCGATACTGCCTTGGCTGATACCCTCTCCGCTAGTGAATACCGCGCCCAAGTAGCAGGGGAAAGTTAACTAATATTAACAACACGCAGCCAGACCCTCACACTATCATAGGCATAGAAAGAATTGAAAATCCAGGAAGCGATCGAGTCTTCCTGATTTTTGTCTCTAAACCGTGCTGAAACGAAATTCTTGCCCGAATCGAGTCAGGTTTCACTATTTACCCAATCTATGCTAAATCCTAATCTCGCGGCGATCGAACTTTCCCAAGAGGAGGTTCAACGCTACTCTCGACACATTATTCTGCCCGAAGTGGGCTTAGAAGGTCAAAAAAAACTAAAAGCCGCCAGTGTTCTCTGCATCGGCACCGGGGGACTCGGTTCCCCGCTTTTACTCTATCTAGCGGCGGCTGGCATCGGTAGAATCGGTATTGTTGACTTCGATATCGTCGATAGTTCCAATCTGCAACGTCAAATTATTCACGGCACTTCTTGGGTAGGTAAACCGAAAATTGTTTCCGCTAAGGACAGAATTCTAGAAATTAACCCCTACTGTCAGGTGGATTTGTACGAAACCCGCATAAGTTCCGAAAATGCCCTTGACATTTTAGCCCCCTATGATGTAGTCATCGACGGGACCGATAATTTCCCCACCCGTTATCTGACTAATGATGCTTGTGTTCTTCTCGACAAACCCAACGTCTATGGCTCAATTTTCCGCTTTGAAGGACAAGCAACCGTTTTTAACTACCAAGGCGGTCCCAACTACCGCGATCTCTATCCCGAACCGCCACCACCGGGGATGGTTCCCTCCTGTGCGGAAGGCGGTGTTTTAGGAGTTTTACCCGGGGTAATCGGCACAATTCAAGCCACAGAAGCCATTAAAATTATCCTCGGCGCACCGGATACCCTCAGTGGTCGTTTACTGCTTTACAATGCTTGGGAAATGAAATTCCGTGAGTTAAAATTGCGCCCGAATCCTATCCGTCCCGTCATTGAAAAACTAATTGATTACGAACAATTCTGCGGTATCCCGCAAGCGAAGGCACAAGAAGCAGCAGAACAGCAAAAAATGACAGAAATGACCGTAGTAGAGTTAAAAACCCTACTTGACAGCAATGCCAATGATTACATTCTCATCGATGTGCGTAATCCCAACGAGTACCAAATCGCGAAGATTCCCAACTCGGTATTAATCCCCCTACCCGATATCGAAAACGGTGCGGCAATTCCCAAAATTAAGGAATTAGTCAACGGTTATCGTCTCATCGCCCATTGTAAGATGGGGGGACGTTCCGCTAAAGCCCTCGCTATCCTCAAAGAGGCAGGTATCGAAGGAATTAACGTCAAAGGTGGTATCAGCGCCTGGAGTCGCGAAGTCGATTCCACTGTACCAGAATACTAATTTCGGCCCTTGGGTTTTGGGGTTTTGGGTGTTAGGGTGTTAGGGTTTTGGGGTATTAGTTGAATTTCCCCATTCCCTATCCCCCCATCTCCCTAGGGTTGATTCAAGGTAGGGTTGATTCATGAATCAACCCTACCCCATCTCCCCTTCTCTGTGTTTCCTGTTCTCTCTGAATCTGTTAAGATCAAGGCCAGTTAGCCTTAAAATCCTCGGTGTGAGCGAACGATGAAAAACCATATTAAAAAAATTGCTAGTTGGAGCGCAATCGCTACTATTTCCCTTGGCTTAGTAGAAATGAACCGAGCAGCGATCGCATTTGGCAACAATAATCAATTCAGTGCCTGTATCAGTCAGATTGTCGGCACGGGAGTCAGTCCCGAAGATGCTGCCACCGCTTGTTCAGAAGCATTAATTCCTAAAGAATTATCCCGCTGTGTGGTGATGATTAAATCCAAAACCCCGATCGATGGTAATCTGGCTCTGCAAGCTTGTTTTCAAGTGCGTCGTCCCATCGACCTAGGTAATTGTGTGGTCGATATCCATCGCGCTGCCCCCTTGTTTGCCACTAATTCCCCCAAACAAACGGAAACAGAAACAGCCAAGGAACCCGATAAATTAGGGATTTCTACACAGATTTTAGATTCCTGTCGTCAAAGTTTATTACCCGGGCGCTTTTCCGAATGCGTTATCGCTGTCAGTCGTGGTGTGGACAAAAATAATCCCTCCCAAGCTTTACAAACCTGTTTAAGTGCCGAGGATTTCCCCAGAGATCTATTCCCCAGTTATCCCCAAAATCAAGACCAGAGACCTTAATCAAGATTATCGAAAATTTGGGTTAAAACCCCGTCCTTTTAGGACGGCTTTAAGCTACAATGGAAAAAGCGATAACCAAGCTAAAAACTGAACCTTGACAACAGATAGTAGGGGGTTTTGTTCAGAAAAGAATTCAAATTCGGCC
>NZ_JADBTF010000364.1:0-4329 GCF_020246295.1 Microcystis sp. M090S1
GCGACCATAAGACCAGAACAGAGTAAATCTGTTAAGGCAGGTGCGAAAAATCCTTCGGGAAAGAAGCAGAAACCCAAATCGTGAGGTTTGGGAATCGCCGTCCGTTTTACGGCGGCGAGGATGTCAATGTTACATTAATTCTGCGCCAATCCCTGTCAACCCCAATCACCGATAGAATAGGGATGAAGTGTTAAGTAGCTTGAGTGTTTATGCAGTCTCCCGAACCGTTCGATACTAAATATACCCCAGAGGAAGTGGAAGTGGAAATCGAAACCGACGATTTTCCCCCCGTTGCTACCCCAGTTAGTTTCGCTGCCACTCTCGAAAAAGTGAAAACTTGGTACGGCAGCCTGTCCACACCAGCACAGGTAGTCGTGGCAGTGGCGGGGGTTTTTGTGGCTCTTTCAATTTTAACGGCGATTTTACGGCTAGTCAGCGCAGTTTTAAGCGCTTTAATCCTCGCCGCTATCGTTTATCTCATCTATCGTTACATCCTCAAACCGAAAGTTTAGTCGGCTATGCACATTTCCTATTCAATGTCAAGAGTTTAATTGATAAAAAAAATTTATGGAAGAAGCGGACACCAGAGATATCTTGGGGGAAAATGTGGCTAAGTTAGGACTGGCCCAGATCCAGCGTCATCTATTTCTCTGCTGCGATCAGACTAAGCCAAAATGCTGTGACAAGGAAGAAGGGTTAGAAGTGTGGGATTATTTAAAGAAGCGGTTAAGTGAATTAGAACTCGAACGCCCTAGTGCCGACCGTCCGGGTTGTGTTTTTCGCACTAAAGCCAACTGTTTGCGGGTTTGTAGCCAAGGCCCGATTTTATTAGTGTACCCGGAAGGAGTCTGGTATCGAAGGGTAAACAAGGAAGCGATCGAAAGAATTATCCAAGAACACCTAATCGGTAATCAAATCGTCACCGAATATGCCTTCCT
Source organism: Microcystis sp. M090S1 (assembly GCF_020246295.1). Classification (NCBI taxonomy): domain Bacteria; kingdom Bacillati; phylum Cyanobacteriota; class Cyanophyceae; order Chroococcales; family Microcystaceae; genus Microcystis; species Microcystis sp. M090S1. Next base: position 939 of record NZ_JADBTF010000364.1, read on the forward strand.
TCGCCACGATTTACCAGCAATTTCCCTGAACTGTCCAGGAGAAGAACCCGAAACAATAGAGGAAAACAGCGTTAAAACTAACTGAAACACAATTAACTACACATATCTAACTACCTGTTGCCTCTTGCCTATCGATCCTTTGTCCGTCTCCATTCCCCCAACCCTGCAGCCTGGAAAATAGCGATGAAAGAGACCAACAAAGACAATAAACAACTTTTATTAATCGACGATGACCCGAATTTAATACTTTTGGTGAAAGATTATCTAGAGTTTCGTGGTTATAGGGTGACAACCGCAGAAAACGGTCGGGAGGCCCTAGAAATCCTCGAACGCGGGGCAAATGCTGCCAAGGCACGGGAAATGCCCGATATGATTATCTGTGATCTGATCATGCCGGAAATGGACGGTTATGCCTTCCTCGAAAAAATTCGTCAGGACAGTCGTTTTAGTTGCATTCCCGTGATCTTTCTCTCCCCTAAGGGTCAAAGTCAGGACAAGATAACAGGTTTAATCACCGGGGCCGATGTCTATATGGTCAAACCCTTTGAACCAGAGGAATTAGTGGCCCAGGTGGAGTCTTCCCTCAAACAAGCGGGCCGGTTGCCGAAACGCAGCACCCGTATCCATTCCCCGGATGTCACTCCTCTTCAGGTTCCGGGTAATGTGGAATTAACCCCAACGGAATTAAAAGTAGTACAATTGGTCGCACAAGGACTGGCTAATCGGGAAATCGCCGCAAAACTCAATGTTAGTCAACGGACAATCGAAAGTCATGTGTCGAATATGCTTCATAAAACCGGTCTTCATAATCGCACGGAATTGAGCCAGTGGGCGATCGAAAGTAATAAGCTGTTGACTATCTAGAGCTTGCTGAAAAACTTTTTTAGCATACCCTCAATAGTCAACAGCTTATCAGGGGTTAGGTGAGGTGATTGTCAACTCACCTTTTTTTGGCATTAAAAATCCCTGAGATTGTCCTGGGCTGCTAGTTGCGATCGCTCTTTTTCCATGGACAATTCCGTTTCCAATTCTTGGCTGAGGAAATAGTTGAGGAAAGTTCGGATAATAGCGATGAGGGCGAGTTTTGCCAAGGCTTCTATAGTAGGTGTGACGGTAGTAGCCACGATGTCTCCACCTAACTGAAACTCTAGGGCTAAAGATAGCCAAGTACCGAAACGAATGCGAATTTGATTGAAGGAAAAAGGGGGAAGACTGCGACGGTGACGATTAGACTGCCAAGCTAATTGTAGGGTTTTAATTAATCCGATCACCACACAAGCGATCGAAAGACTTTCTAGGCAAAACTTGATGATTGCCACGGCAGAGATCAAGCCTGTTTCTAAAGTTGCTAAAAATTCCATACCCAACAGATACCCTCTTATCCGATAAACCAACCTACCATCTAAGGAAGTTTCTCCAATGGCAGTTAGAACAGGTTTCTCGCCTGTTCTAACCTCTGACTGACTTAAGCCGGTCTTCCCTCCACCACCTTATCGATTAAACCGTAGGCGACGGCTTCCTCGGCGGAGAGGAAATAATCGCGGTCAGTGTCTTTTTCGATGCGTTCGATGGTTTGTCCGGTGCGATTAGCCATAATTTCGTTTAATTGCTGGCGAATACGCAGGATTTCCTTAGCTTCAATGTCGATATCCGTCGCTTGCCGGCGCCCGGTTCCGCCCATGGGTTGGTGAATCATAATCCGCGCGTGGGGAAGGGCGAGACGCTTACCCGGACTACCGGAAGCCAGTAAAAATGCCCCCATAGAGGCCGCTAATCCCACACAAATAGTCACCACTTCCGCTTTGATGTACTGCATGGTGTCGTAGATGGCCATACCGGCGGTAACGGAACCCCCCGGCGAGTTGATATAGAGATAGATGGGTTTAGTGGGGTCTTCCGAGTCGAGATAAAGCATTTGGGCCACAAGGGCATTGGCTAACCCGTCGGTGACTTCCTGCCCCAAAAAAAGAATGCGTTCCACCGAAAGACGGCTGTAAATGCTAATCCACTGTTCGTATTGGCTACCCGGCAGACGGTAGGGAACTTTTGGCACACCGATAGGCATAATTGGTAACAACTCCTGCTAATTTGTAATAAATCTTAACTAACTTGGGCGAGGGGTTTCGGTAGTTCCTTGCGACTTTCGAGAACGCGATCGATTAATCCGTAGTCTTTCGCCTGTTGTGGGGTGAGATAGAAGGTGCGATCCATATCTTTCGCCAGTTTTTCGGTGGTTTGACCCGTATTTTTCGAGAAAATCTCTAACATGGTCTGTTTATTGGCGATTACCTCCTTGGCACGAATCTGGATATCGGTGGCTTGTCCCTGGGCCCCGGTGCGATTTTGGTTGAGAACAATGGTAGCGTGGGGTAAGGAGGCGCGAAAACCCTTGGTTCCCGCAGAAAGAATCATCGCTGCAGTTCCCATGGCCTGCCCGATACAGATAGTATGAACGGGAGGTTTAATGTAGTTGAGGGTGTCACAGATGGCGAAAGCTTCGGTTTCGTAGCCGATCGCGTCCCCCGTGTACCAGGATGTGCCGGTAGAGTTGATATAGAAGAAAATCGGTTTTTCGGGATCGTCAAATTGCAGGTAAAGCAGTTGAGCGATAATTAATTCCGTCACGTCCACCCCGACATTGCGCTTGACATCATCGGAGGAAAATAAGGGCAACCCCAGATAGACAATTCTCTCTTTGAGCAGGAGAGATTCTAAGTCCGGTGGTGGTGTCCGATAGGCTGCATCCCCATAATAGGCAGTTTGTACCGCTTTAATCACTGAGTTCATCGAGTTTTTCCGTCATACACAGTATCCTGCTTTTGATTTTAACGTAATCGGGTTGACCGATTGCGTGGGGGTATTTTTAGCTAGGTTCGTCCCCAAGAATCTCTCATCGACTGCTAGAAAATTGACATCTCCCCGTTCTCAAGAGATGGGAATTCTCATCGGTGATCCTAAATCTGGTTATTAAAAACTGATTATTTATTCCCCCTTTTGCCTATTCCCTGTTGCACGAGTGCCTGTCCTTATAAGTAGCCTATAATCAACGGATTTGGTATGACTAGAAGCGGGTTGAAACCGGGCTTCTACTCGATTACGATATATTTTAGAAAGCCTGACTAACTTATATTGTTGAGGCATCGTCAAAGATACTCTATCCACCTTGTCTAGAGAAACCGTCGGAACGGGCAACGCCAGAACAAATGCCAAATCCTGTCATCAGCTGCCCGCGCATTTAAATTGTTTGTTCAGTTGACATCCTCGCCGCCGTAAAACGGACGGCGATTCCCAAACCTCACGATTTGGGTTTCTGCTTCTTTCCCGAAGGATTTTTCGCACCTGCCTTAACAGATTTACTCTGTTCTGGTCTTATGGTCGCTCTACAGACTGA
>NZ_JADBTF010000365.1:0-3189 GCF_020246295.1 Microcystis sp. M090S1
CAATTAAGAAAATGTTTAACGACGAATTTACAGAATTATTTAGCTGAGGAATTACCGATAATCTATCAGGATGCTTTCGATTATGTTCAACAAAAAACTGGTTTTTCTGGCGATTTTCCCTCAGAATGTCCTTACAGTTTATAGCGGTGTGCAGTCGTATGAGGTACAGTGTCACGAGCTATAAACCATGCTAGGCAAAGCTTGGTCTGTATCTCACTCAAGCGCTTACCGCTATAGAGCAATTATTAGATAAAAATTGGTTTCACTGTGAAGATTAGACATTAAACATGATAAAATAATCAAAGAAAACCGTTCTAAAACCACGGGGTTTTTAACCCAAATTTGCGATAATAAGATGAGCTTAAATTATCAACTCGGAATCAGTCCAGATTTTTAGCTCTTTTGTCCCATCTACAAGGATAGCATTTTCCAAAAGTGATAAAAGAGGTGTAAAGTTATTTTATAGTAGTTGTCTTTGATAGCCTGGAAATTGTCCTGACGACTTCCCAAATTGCTCCTCACCTGGCCCACTGTCCCAACCGCCAGTTGGCGAAATTTGATTATATCCTGCTCAACCAGCGCCATCCCGGTTGAGTGAGTTCGCCGTCGCTTGTCAGCCATCTGATCGGACGCTTGCAGCGATCGCCTAGTTTTAAATTGAGTTACGCGCAAGATCAGGTATTTTTATTTGAGCAACACTAAGAGAGAAAAAGCAGCGGGGATCACATATCTGTATAAAGTGCTACAATAATCTAAGATTCCATCAAAGGTTAGATTATCAAACGCCGACTCAGAACTATCAAGGTCGGAAAACCTCGTTCGATAGTCTGAGCAGAGGCAAGACAATCGGTTAGAACTTATCGACTATCTGAGACTGTCCAATCGTTGGGATCGACTTCGGGTATGAGTGAGGATATCGATCCGCAATTGTCAGGGTAACACCAAATCCCCCTGATCCAGTGCAGTTGACAACCCTTCTGGTTCGTGGTGACCACTTCAGGGGTCCCTGATGATAACTGGGTTTTGCTAACTGGATTTAGGATAAACCTGCCTTAGTGCGGTTTTGTCGTTACTTGTCTAACAATTGTTGCTATTTCACTAACTACCTTATTTTTTATGGTTAAAAATTATGGCAAGCAAATCTTATTCGATGGTGCAAAATTCCCCAAGCGGAACAACCGGAACGGGACTAGATCAAACGGTTGAAAGAATTGGCAGAGATCCGGGACTTGCTGGTGCTAATCTCGGCACAAATATTACGGGTGGAATGACGGCGGCTAACGGATTAAATCAGTTAATCTTAGAAGCCAAACAAGCCACTGGAGTTGCTAGTAACGGCATTTTTACTGTCAGTGACGTAACCGCGATTAATGGCTGGATTCGTGCTAACCGTTTAGCAGAATTTACTGCTCTCCACGGCGATGATGACGGTACAACAGAAACAGGGTTTCATTTAGTCCAAAATGACGGAGCGACTCAACAGTATCGCAATCAGAATTTAGTTGATACGGTTTTTGATGGCATTTATCACATTGGTTTCCTAATCGAAAATGGCACCTTTGTCAATGAAGATGGTAACGCCAATGCCACTGTCACCCAAGTAGCGGATTGGCTAACCCAATTTTATACAGATCGGGCAACAACTAATACCGGACTTGATCAGATTACGGAATTAGTCATTGCTGATCAGGGTTTAGCGCAAAATATACCTTGGCAAGAAATTGCTGGCGGTGCTGATGCTGCCAATGGACTGAATGATTTATTAAAAACAGCGATTACCACCTACAATCTCGCCGCCGATGGTTCAATTTCCGAAAGCGATATTGCACAAATTAACAATTGGATTCGCTCTGATGCCACCCGTTATAATACTTTTATTGTTCTGCATGGGGATGATGACGGCACAACAGAAACTGGCTTCCATTTAGTTCAAAATGACGGCGCTCAGACTACATATTTTGCGAAAAACCTAGTTAATACCGTTGCCGACGGAATCTATCATATTGGTTTTGAGATCCAAAATGGACGGTTTCTCAACGAAGATGGTGCAGCTAATGCCACAGTCAAAGACGTAGCAGATTGGGTAACATATTTTTACGTTGATCAGTCCACCACTGGCACAGGATTAGACAAAATTGTCGATACCATCAAAATCGATACCGGCTTAGCCAAGTGGACAAATGCGGGGGATATTAACGCCGGAGCCGCCGCCGCCGACGGACTTAACCATCTATTAGTAGATGGCGTTACAGCTACAGGTATCGCTGCTGATGGCTGGATTACCAGCGATGATATTCGCACCCTCAATCAGTGGGTTCGCACTAATCACTATGACGAATTTATCCTCCTCCACGGTGACGATGAGGGAAATGAGGAAACAGGCTACCACCTGGTACAAAATGACGGAGCGACAACCCAATACTTCGGTAAAAATTTAGTCAATACCGTAGCCGATGGACTCTATCATATTGGCTTTACCATCGAAGAAAATCGTCTCGTCAACGAAGACGGCGATGCCAATGCTCGCCTGAATGATGTTGCCAGTTGGCTCAACTATTTCTATCTTCAGAAAACCATTATTTACGGTGATAACTCTAGCGACACGATTACAGGTACGAATCTTGCCGAACACCTGATGGGTTACGGGGGAAACGATATTCTCAATGGTGGCGGCGGCGATGACCTAATCGATGGAGATTGGGGGTCTGACACTTTATCGGGTGGGGTTGGTAATGACTTCCTCTATGGCGGCGCAGACAATGACCAATTGGATGGAGGCGAAGACTCAGACACTTATTATGTCTCCGGTAATCTAGCCGGAGGCTGGTCGAGTTTCCAAGGCTACGACATCTACACCGATACCGGCACCTCCGGGGTGGATAAAATTGTGGCTTTGGGTACAGGAGACGTGGACCTGGGGATTCTTTCCTTTACCGTCAATAGTGGCATTGAAACCATCGACGGGACAGGAGTAACAGGAAAAGTCACCATCGTCGGTGATTGGAGTGACAATACCCTCGACTTCTCTAATACGGCTTTTGTCGGTGGCAATATCCAAATCCATGGCTATTGGGGGAATGATACTATCACCGGTAGCAATGGTAATGATGTCATTATTGGTGGCGGTAGTGAGGACAAACTTAACGGTGGTAACGGTTCCGACCAATACGTTTATACCGGCTATCAAAG
>NZ_JADBTF010000366.1:0-5186 GCF_020246295.1 Microcystis sp. M090S1
AAATCCTTATCTGGCAAGAGACTTAATTGATTAGCTCGTTCTAGATTGAAAACAATTGGCAAAAATCGAAGCAATGTCTTTCTATATAAGGGTTTCACCCCTTATAACTCCCGTCCATTGCATAACACAAACCGAAGAACCGACAACTGTTCCTTCTGGTAAGTCGAGGGGAGGTAAACTAAGTTGACCATTTTTGATGATTGTTTGGTATTTTAGTGCATTCATATAATTTTGCTATTCTTGAGATTTTATTAATTATAGCAGTTTCAATGATAACTTGGATATTCTCGTTTCTGTATAGTCTTACCTCGTTGCAAGGGATGCCCTTGTAACACATTTCCAGAGGTTCTAGCTCTTGTCTAACCCATCAGGGAAGGGAGGAATATCCTCCCTTTTCTTCTTACAATGTAGAACCTTGGCACGGGACAAAAGGAACATGATTAAGGTTATTTCCGTCCCTTTTTCTTATTTTTGTGGGACTTATTTTTTCTGACTATTCTTAGCAAGTTTCCGCTGCAGGCCAGTACCGAATCCGATAACGGTTACTAACCCTAACATGGCTAGAGGTTCAGATTCCGGTACGGGTACGGCTACGGTACTCACTTTTAAATTATCAAAGGCAATATCAGCACTATCGTTAGGAGTCCCCAGTATTCCCAAAATCTCGATAGTGCTTTGACTGCTGGTTGCTGTAAATGTGAAATTACCCGAGCTATTGATCCCAACTGGACTGGAATTACCGAGCAAAGTACCCCCGACTCCATTTCCATTAAAGGCATTCACCTGTATGGCATGAGTGTTAGGATCACCGAGCAAAAGGGTGGTAAAATCCACTTCATAGGGGTTGCCGGCAATAGTATTTAAAACGGTAGAAAAACTGCCGCTAGTGGCCGACCCTCCAAACAAAACGATATTTGGGAAAAAACCAACAGCAACATTGCCTGTATTAACCGTGTAAGTGGTTGTTCCACCAACATCAGCAACACTCGTAAAAGTATTAGGTGGAATTAGATTGGTTCCCGTTGAAGGAATTGTGTTACCATATGAGTCCTGCAATACAACAACAGGCAGGGCCTGGGCTGAGTTACTCAATCCCAAAAACCCTACCAACAGAGTCGAACCAGCAATTGATAAGTAGGGCTTTATCCCCCCCCCGAAATTTATAAGTTTTGCTAAACTAAGCATGGTATGGCTCCGATAATAAGTGAAATGCCGTCCGTAGATTACAGCATTTAGGTAGAAATGTCAAGGCATTGAAACGGGTAGATGATAAAAACCATACCTCGTAAGCATTTCCAGAGGTTCTAGCTCTTGTGTAACCCATCAGGGAAGGGAGGGAGACTCTCCCTTTTCTCATGGGAAAGTGGAACCTTGGCAGGAGAAAAATATAAAGATTTTATTAAATTGTATTCTTAACTACAATGTGGGGGGGGGAAGTGTGTTCATTAACAATCCGCCAGTCTTTGGTCTTAGGTAGTGCGGTGTCTTAACCCAAGCGACAAAACTGCGATCGCCGTTAAGCTGACAGACCAGATTGGAAGCTGGTGCTGATGATCTAGGATTATTCGCCGATTAATGACTCTTTTCGGAAATTAGAGGACAATACCCTGCCAGTAATTATGGATTTTAACAACTTTCCCCGACCTTTCTTTTTTATTCTCAAGCGATGTCAAAGACCGGATTGAAACGTTAGTAGTTATAATTGTTTAGCACTCGATCAACAGGATTGATTTCTACTTTGAAGAAAATGAAGATAAAACACGCAATTAATTGGCATAAATTTCTAACTTTTCTAATTATATTGGGCTTAATGGCTTTTTATAATAATTTTACCCCGCTCGCTTGGATATACCTTGCCCTGCACGGAACTTACGGTCTGATGTGGCTGATCAAGGATAGATTATATCCAGATCAACAATGGGAAAAAGAAATACCGTTGGCTATGGGAATATTTACCTTTATCGTTCTCGGTTTATATTGGGCTGCCCCTTTTATTATTGTTAGCGGGAAGGTCACGGCCGCCGCTCCTTTAATATCCGCAGCCATAGCGATCAATATTATGGGGGTATTTCTCCATTACGGTAGCGATGCCCAAAAGTATTTTACCCTTAAATATAGGGAAGGATTGATCACCGAAGGTTTCTTTAGTCGTAGTCGCAATCCCAACTATTTAGGAGAGATTTTAATTTATCTGAGTTTTGCCCTGTTAGCCCAACATTGGCTCCCTTTTCTGATTTTGGGGGGATTCATCGCCGGGATCTTCATCCCCAATATGCTTAAAAAAGACCTGTCTCTCTCCCGCTATCCTGAATTTGACGCTTACAAAGCGAAATCCGGATTGCTATTACCCAAGCTAATAAACTCCCGTCTGGATGCTCGCCAATCCACTCAAACCTAAGCAAAGTTAAGGTCTTTCTCTTCAACCGCAGGGTGCGCTATTAAGTTTCATGGTCGGTTAAGCGTCAAAACATCGAGGCTTTTCCTTGATCCCAGTAATGTAAACTTTGATTAAGAGAAAGACTTCTAGCTCCGATCCGATGTTATATTAATAATTGAAGCTAAAGAAAAAAGCTTCCCTGACAGATCGACTGGCAAGGTTATAAAGGTCAAGTTCACAAAGGAGTAAACCCTGTTAAAGTTACATTCTGTCTCGATAACGACGATAACAGCGATCGACCTGAACGCTCATATTTCCTAGAGTAGAGAACAAGGGAGTTAGGCAATTGGAACTAGAGTTCAATGCGTCTCCAACCAGTCTCAAGTTGTGAGGGGAAATACCTGAGAATCGGTAAACTGATCGCTGTTATTGTTTGTCAACACAAGTAATTGATCATTGCAGTCGCTCTCCTTTGATGAGATAATAGAAAGTCTTCTGTTCAAAAGGATATCGATAGGATGCGACTCTCTCAACAGCTTTTTGTCACTCTCCGGGAAGACCCGGCCGAGGCGGAAATCCCCAGTCATAAATGCTTGGTGCGTGCCGGTTACATTCGTCGCATTGGCAGCGGTATTTACGCCTATTTACCCCTGATGTGGCGGGTTTTGCAGAAAGTCTCCCAGATAGTCCGGGAAGAAATGAATAAAGCCGGCGCCCAAGAATGTTTACTTCCCCAACTGCAACCGGCGGAACTCTGGCAAGAATCAGGCCGTTGGGACACCTACACAAAAGCAGAAGGGATTATGTTTGCCCTGACGGACCGGCAAAACCGGGAGTTAGGATTAGGACCGACTCACGAAGAAGTAATTACTGCCGTCGCTCGTGATTTAATTCGTTCCTATCGACAATTACCGGTTAATTTATATCAGATTCAAACTAAATTTCGCGATGAAATTCGCCCTCGTTTTGGTTTAATGCGGGGACGAGAATTTATTATGAAAGATGCCTATTCTTTCAATCTCGACGAGGAATGTTTAAAGAAAACCTATCAAGCGATGGATATAGCTTACCGCAATATTTTCCGCCGTTGTGGGTTAGCTTTTCGGGCAGTAGAAGCCGATTCTGGAGCGATTGGCGGTTCCGCATCCCAAGAATTTATGGTCTTAGCTGATGCCGGAGAAGATGAGGTTTTATTTACCGCCGATGAAAAGTATGCGGCTAATGTGGAAAAAGCCGTTTCTTTGCCGGCAGATAAAGTGGCTTCTCCCTTTAAAAAGTTTGCTAAAAAAGAGACTCCTAACACCAACACTATCGAAAGTTTAGCTAAATTTCTCGATTGTTCTGCCACCGCTATCGTCAAAAATGTTCTCTACGAAGTGGTTTATGATAGCGGCATAACTGTTTTAGTTTTGGTGAGCATTCGGGGAGATCAAGAGGTTAACGAAGTTAAACTACAAAATGAATTAGTTAGACAGGCGAGCCGTTACAATGCTAAAACAATTTTGGCTTTAAAAATACCCGATGCTGCCGCTCAACAGAAATGGGCAACTAAACCTTTACCTTTAGGTTATATTGGTCCCGACTTAGAAGATAATTTGCTCAAAAAAGCCAGGGATATAGCTCCTAAGTTTTTACGCATAGCAGACAACACGGTGACAGACTTAGAAAACTTGATCACCGGTGCAAATGAAACGGGGTTTCATTTAGTGGGGGCGAATTGGGGTAAAGATTTTATCTTACCGGAATTAATCGTCGATCTACGCAAAGCCCAGGTAGGCGATCGAGCTATTCACGATCCTGATCAAACCTTGCAAAGTGCTAGAGGAATTGAAGTCGGTCATATCTTCCAATTGGGCTATAAATATTCTCAAGCTATGAATGCTTTTTATACTAATGAAGCGGGAGAATCTACCCCCATTTGTATGGGTTGTTATGGCATAGGAGTATCGCGTTTAGCCCAGGCAGCCGTAGAACAATCCTACGATAAAGATGGCATTATTTGGCCGGTAGCTATTGCCCCCTATCAAGCGATTGTAGTTATTCCTAATTTAGCTGATGCCGAGCAGGTAAAAACCGCCGAAAGTTTATACAATGAGTTAAATCAAGCCGGCATTGAAACCCTTTTAGATGACCGGAATGAACGTGCGGGAGTTAAGTTCAAAGATGCGGATTTAATTGGGATTCCCTATCGCATTGTCACGGGTAAATCTCTCAAATCGGGTAAGGTGGAATTAGTCGAAAGAGCCAGTAAAAAAGCGTCAGAAGTAGCAATTAATGAGGTGGTTTCCTATTTAAAAACTGCTATTTCAAAGGTAAATGCTTCTGATTAAGTGATTAAATATACAGATAAATTCTCGAATATAGAGCCGAGAGCCGTCAATAAAGGTAATATTGCCTCTAATAAAACCGAGACTCTCTGTCCGTTTTTCTGTGTCAAGTTCAAAAGTTTGGATCATGGCTGAGTTTGTGAGAAGTTTTCTAATTCTCTCAAAGTAAGTCTCAATCAACAAATTCAATATCCTTAATGATGGCGATTTTTTGCTGTATTTTCTCAAGCATCCAGGACTCTCCTAGCCATTCATCAAAATCTTCACTGTGTTGTAATTGATCATCGAAAATTTTGGGTCTGAAACCCCGTCGTTCTACGACGGCTTTACTGTTAAATATTAGCACATTTACGAAATATATGCTAGTGTGAAAGGACATGGAAAAAGCCTATTCGTTTCGATTTTACCCAACACCCGAACAAGAGTCGCTATTGCGGTGCACTTTGGGCTGTGTAAGATTGGTTTACAATAAAGCTCTCCAT
>NZ_JADBTF010000367.1:0-7004 GCF_020246295.1 Microcystis sp. M090S1
ATCGCTCTACTTCAGATACAGTAAACGGTACAGCCATTTTCAAGGGAAAAATGTACCCAGTAGCCTCTTTTCAATTTTTTCTTAGAAGCGACCTGCAGTAAGGGTTTTGTTAATTTTTTAGTATTTCTGTATGGGGGAAGTCCAGCTATAGGGTTTAGATAATGTTATAAAAATGTCTTTTCTTCGTTGCTTTTTTTGTTGCATAGGGGGTTATATACAGCGTTTCTCGGATTGATAAGGTAATCTATTTTATTCTCCGTTCTCTGTCACCTAAAAATAACTACCATGTCCGATTCTCCTGAATCTATCCGTAATACTAGCGTCAGCGATCAAGCGACTAATAATGATGCTCTCGGATTTGAGCCTTATGTAATAGCGATCGCTGAATTTTTGTTGCATGAGCAGACACAACCACCCCTAACTTTATCGGTTGAGGGAGAGTGGGGTAGTGGCAAGTCTTCTTTTATGAAAATGTTGGAGGAATATTTACGAAAAAAGGGAGGTCGGACGGTTTGGTTTAATGCTTGGCGACACGATAAAGCGGAGTCGGTATGGGCAGCTTTTGCGCTGTCTTTTATTAAGCAGATTTCTACGCCCAAAAATTGGCGATATTTGCCTCGAATTATCCTAGGATACTTTAAATTACAATTATTGCGTTTTAACCTAGAAAAAGGCTTATTTGAATTAATTAAAGCTTTACCATTAATAATTTTTGTGATTTGTGCCTCAATTGCCATTCCCTTTATTTTAATCGGTTATGGAGTTGAAGGAATTAACGAATTAATCGGAGCAACAACCTCTCAAGATGTTTTTTGGAGCAAAATTAATTCAGTTTTTAAATTATTATTTACTGCGGTCGGGTTAACCTTATCAGGAGCGGGGATTTTCTCTGGTATTAAGAGTTTATTGAGAAATTTTCAAAGGTTACTACAAAACCCCAAAAACAACCTAATTAAATACATAGAAGCCCCAGATTATAAAAAACAATCGGCATTTGTAGAAGAATTTCATGAAGATTTTGCTAAAATTGTCGATGCCTATGTTGGCAATGATCGAGTATATGTATTTATTGACGATTTAGATCGTTGTGAACATCCAAAATCAGCGGACTTGATGCAAGCGATTAACTTGATGATTGCTGATGATCCTTCAGTGGTGTTTATTTTAGGAATGGACAGAGAAAAAGTAGCCGCTAGTTTAGCGGTAAAATACGAAAACATTCTCAAGTATTTACCGTCGGAAACCACAGAAATTGATCCTGATATTTTAGCGAGACGTAGTGCTAATAAAGGGTTGGCTTATGGTTATACTTTCATTGAAAAGTTTGTCCAGCTTCCCTTTTTAGTTCCCCAACCATCCCGGTCAGATTTTGAGCGTTTTTTGATTCAGCTTGCTACTTCAACTCCTCCCAATTTACCGCCAGCTAAATCCCGTTCCCAATTTTTTCAGTCATTCTGGGGTAAGTTTAAGTTAGCTTTACCCCAGAGAAATAATTTGCTCCCGCATCTCACTTCCCCAACAAGTAATCAGACAAGTGATTTAAAAAACTTGTCTCTAGATAATCCTTCGATACAATCTGAACAAACCGAAAAACAGAAAGCACAAGCAGCTGTAATTAAGCGATTAGAAGCGATTCAAGTCAACAAATCTGATAATAGAGATTCCCAAACAGTGCGGAATGTCATTATGATGGTGGCTCCTGCATTGGATTACAATCCGCGACGAATTAAACACTTTATCAATGTCTTTCGTCTCAAGGTTTATATCGCTAATGAAACTGGTTTATTTTTTGAGGAGCGAGATGAGAATGATAATTTGTTAGTTCCTTCTCTAACTTTTGAACAGTTAGGTAAGTTTACTGCGATTAGTTTAAAATGGCCATTGTTATTGTCAGATTTAGAAAATGATAAGAAAATTTTAGCAAAATTAGAAGAATTTGCACTAGATGAAGAAAAAACCAAAGAATATGAAGAGTCGCTTCGCTATTGGGGTAGTCATATTAAGCTTAAAGCTTTAATGGCTTACGGTCATGAAAAATCGGCAGCTAACTCTAAATTTAGCTTGGCAGAGATAAATGTTGATAAATTATTACAAGTATCACCTAGGGTAATTCGGTCAGCTAATGAGCTTATTCAACAAAAACAAATTTCCCAAGATATTACCTCATTGCCTCCAGACTTTCACTTAGAAATGGTGGATATACCCGCCGGTAAATTTAACATGGGTTCTAATGAGTATGAAGATGAAAAATCGATACATCAAGTAATTGTGCCAGCATTTCAGATAGGCAAATATCCCGTCACCCAAGCACAGTATCAAGCGGTGATGGGAAATAATCCTTCCAGGTTTTCAGGAAATCCCCAGAACCCGGTAGAATCTGTTACTTGGTTTAATGCTCAAGCTTTTTGTGAAAAACTGAGCCAGTTAACTGGAAAAAACTACCGTTTGCCTACAGAAACAGAATGGGAATATGCCTGTCGCGCTGGTACTGAAACCCTATTTAGTTTTGGCGATGATAGAGATAAACTAGGAGATTATGCCTGGTTTGATGGTAATTCAAATAATACGACCCATCCTGTTGGGGAAAAGCGACCTAATCCCTGGAAAATCTATGATATGCACGGCAATGTTTGGGAATGGTGTGCTGATCAACATCATGAAAATTATGTTAACAAACCAGACAATATTAGAGAAAATGGCAGTCTTGCATGGAGAGATAACAATATAACTAATGCGTCATCAATAATACGGCGTGGCGGTTCGTGGTGCCGCGACCCTTTGGTCTGTAGTTCAGCATATCGAGGCAGAAGTGTTGCCGAAATTTGCAACCACGATATCGGGTTTCGGGTTGTGTGCGATCTCCCCCAATCAGTTAACAGTTAACAGTTAACAGTCACAGATCAATGAGTTGCTCCGAGCCTATATGGAAGCGCACCAATAACCAATAAAAAGATGAAGTCTAATAGGGGGAGCCTGAGAATGGAGATCGCTGTAGTTAGCCATCACCGCTTTTCAAGGTTACTTTAATGTTAGGATCGAATCACTTCTTTTAGGTTTTGCTATGCGTGCGATTGAAATCACTGGTATCCTCAATACCCAGGGACAAATTCAACTTGATCATCCTATTCCCCAAGAAAAAGATCGGTTTGTGCGCGTCATTCTTTTGATGTCGGAGGATGAACTGAACGAAAAAAACTGGCTAGATGCCGTTTCCCATAACCCTAGCTTTGCTTTTCTGCAAGATCCCGAAGAAGATATTTATACCCTTAACGATGGACAACCTGTAACTAATGAAGGGTAAAATTGTATTAATTCAATTTCCCTTCGACGATTTATCTTCCAGTAAGGTTCGTCCTGCTTATTGCCTAACCAATCAAATTGGAGGCTATCAACACATTATCTTTGCCCTAATTACCAGTCGTATTCCAGAAAATCCCCTTCATACAGATATTATTCTGAGACCAGAAAATCCAGATTTTATGATCAGTGGTCTTCGCCAATTGTCAGCCATCAGACTTGATCATTTAGTAACACTTCGCTCTTCACTGATTCAGCGTGAACTAGGCTCATTATCATTAAAACCCCAAACCTTAATTGTAGATATTTTGTCCGATATTCTACGTTCTTAAAAAAAATACGATCACTGATTTCTTCGGGGCATTATTTAACGCAGTTTTTGGCTTTAAATTACGATAAATTTATCCGCTTTATACGTTACGCTATGCTAACCCATTCTACGGTTACTCATCGGCCATATTATCAGGAATAATGGGTATTTCCGTCACTCCCCAATCGGTCGGATAAAGCCCTCAATCAATGAAACGATAAACACCAGGAAAAGGCCAATACTACGGTTTTAAACATAACCCATGCCGCACAGGATTGTAATGAATATAATCACAGTGTAAAGATTCAATCTTGTAAATTGCGTTACCCAACCTACCTTTTTTCTCTGAATTATGATTTTTATAAAAACTCAACATTTTTATACATATAATCAGGCTCTAAACATTCCCAAATTAAAACTAAATCACTAATAATTTTGCCAATAGATTGACGTTGATGTGAATAAATAATCCCCCAATGCTCTAATCCCATTGAAGACAAAACCAGAAAATCATCATCAAAAGTAAAAATGACTCGGCCTTGCGATAAAGCATAAGCTAATTGTTCCTCATCGGAAGACCCCATCAGTCCTTTTTCTGGAGAAGTTGTAACATCAATCCCTCGCATTCTTAAACCTTTAGCGATCGCATTAGAGACGCTTTCATCTAGGTGAAACTTAAGCTTATTGGCCATTATTTCCCTTTAAAAGTTTTTCGACCAATGAAGGTTTATCCCCTTGTAACTGTTTAGCAAAATTTTCGCTGGATTCAATATCTTGGCGAATTTCTTCTCGATGCTCATGGTAATAAGCTAAAGCTGCATAAACATCAGCTAAAGTAATCGTTGGATAATTATAAACAATTTCATCAGGACACATCGCCATTCTTTCATGCCAAATAACAATGTCTTGTACCTTAATACGATGTCCAGCAATACGAGGTTTACCGCCACAAACACCAGGTGTTACTTCAATATGCTGTTTAAGCACTAAAGATGACATAATAACTCATTTACTCTACTTCTAGATATCATAGCATTTTTCTTGAAAAAACGCAACCACCGATCTTTTAGGATACGTTACCTAACGTGCCTTTTAATGTGAAACATTTGATACATTTTCATATTATTATCCGTTACGCTATGCTAACATATTCTACTGTTACTGCTACAATTGGCTCCAAAGACCACTATAACCAACTAAAACCATGACTCAAGCCACTTTTGCAGAAATACTAGAAGCAACTGAACAACTTCCCCCAGAAGATCAAGAACAACTTATTCACCTGTTAAAAAAGTGAAAGACATGGACGAGGCTCAACAATACCTCAACAACTAATGGAAAGTATTCCGGCAAGATTAAAATAAATTAGGGTCATCTGGCCGCAGTCAGTTTTAACCGACTGAAAATATTACTTTGTCTGAGGAGCTTTTCAAATTGACAGACGAGCGCGTTTATTGGTTAGCATGGTCAAGTATTGCTGGAGTTGGGTCAATTTCCCTAAAGCGACTCTATCAACATTTTGGCAGTGTCGCTGTGGCCTGGAATGCCTCCGATTCTGCGATCGCAGAAGTGGCGGGATTTGGCAAAAAGTTAATGGTAGCGGTACGGGAAGGGCGATCGCAAATTGACCCAGAAGCTCTTTTCGCCGAACATATCCAGAAAAACCCCCTTTTTTGGACTCCTAGCGACCCAGAATATCCCCGCTTTCTCCGGGAAATTCCCAGTCCTCCCCCCTTACTTTACTATCAAGGAAAGGTCAATTTAGAGGAAAATCAGGGAAATATCCCCACCGTCGCCATTGTGGGTACTCGCAACCCCACGGATCACGGCAGGCGCTGGGCGCGGCGCTTAAGTACCCTTTTGGCCCAACAGGGATTTACTATTGTTTCTGGTATGGCCGAAGGAATTGATG
Source organism: Microcystis sp. M090S1 (assembly GCF_020246295.1). Classification (NCBI taxonomy): domain Bacteria; kingdom Bacillati; phylum Cyanobacteriota; class Cyanophyceae; order Chroococcales; family Microcystaceae; genus Microcystis; species Microcystis sp. M090S1. The sequence continues at coordinate 5,520 of NZ_JADBTF010000367.1, forward strand.
GAGAGGCACACCAAAGCTGTTTAAAAGCAGGGGGAAGGACGATTGCCGTCTTGGGAACGGGGGTCGATGTGGTTTATCCTAGTCGTCATCGGCAGCTACACGCGGACATCCAAAAGCAGGGTTTAGTCATTAGTGAACATCCTGCCGCAACTCAACCGAATAAAGCCCATTTTCCCAGTCGTAATCGCATTATCGCCGGTTTAAGTCGCGCCACGATTGTTATCGAGGCCCCCGAAAGGTCAGGCTCCCTGATTACGGCCAGTTATGCTAACGAATTTGGCGGCGATATCTATGCTTTACCCAATTCTCCCGATATTGCTGCCGCTAGGGGTTGTTTACAACTGATTCATCAGGGGGCAGAAATTATCGTTTCTGAGGAGAAATTATTAGAAATGTTGGGGGCAATTCCCACCGCGAACCAATCCGCACCGGTTAATCTCTCCCCTTCACTCCCTCTAGAGACATCCCCGGTCGTTAATGCTGCTCCTCCAGTCAATCTAGAACCTAGACTAGCACAAGTGTATCAGTTATTTGACAGAGATGCTCTGTTGTTTGACATTATTGTTCAAAAAATGCAAATCCCCACCTCAGAAGTGGCGGGGATCTTATTGGAATTAGAATTAATGGGTTTAGTGACTCAGTTACCCGGTATGCGTTACCAGAAAACCTAGTCAACTCCTCTACAGGTGTTTATCTATGGTGGTAGCTAAAGTGGTTTTCGGTACAGCCCCGACCACCATATCAACTTTTTGACCTTCTTTGAAGATCATCAGAGTAGGAATACTGCGAATCCCGTACTGACTAGCGATATTGGGGTTTTCGTCGGTGTTGAGTTTCACCACCTTGACTTTCCCTATGAACATTTCGGCAATTTCTGCGACAACGGGAGCCACCATTCGACAGGGGCCGCACCAAGGAGCCCAGAAATCCACTAGGACAAGGTCGGTACTATCTAAAACTTCGACTTTAAAGTTGGCATCTGTAACTGCAGGAACCTCTGGCATACTTAAGAAATCCTCTAGTAATCACGGTTATCTAGAATACGCAAAAATTCCATTCTAGAGATTCGTGGTGCGATGTTGACATTCCACTGGTGAAAAGGACGAGAACTAGCTCTAAATCCACTATAGAGGCCTTAACTTGCATCAGAGGTAGCTTCTTGGATCAATTTCACAAGGGGCATTCTTGTATTTTATAACCCTAGAGGCTCTATTTTGACTTTTTTTTGATAAAGTTTTGTAATATTGCCCGAGTCAGGGAGGGGTGATGGCAGCCAGATAAAATTTTCTTGAAGAAAAACCCGAAAAGTCAGCGATTTTATCTAGGCTTAACCTGAGTTTGATTTTGACATCCTCGCCGCCGTAAAACGGACGGCGATTCCCAAACCTCACGATTTAGGTTTCTGCTTCTTTCCCTTGCGGGGTTCCGCACCTGCCTTAACAGATTTACTCTGTTCTGGTCTTATGGTCGCTCTACAGACTGACA
>NZ_JADBTF010000368.1:0-9370 GCF_020246295.1 Microcystis sp. M090S1
CAACTTTACCAAATAGTTTTTATTCCTGAAGCAGTTTATCGAGAATTAACTGAGCCTGATTTTCCGGTAGCAGGTTCAATAGAAGTCCAAACCTTAGATTGGATTCAAACTCGAACGGTAACTAACCGCACAGTGATTGAAGCTCTTGAGTCGTGAACTAGATAAGGGAGAAGCTGAGGCTATTGCTTTAGCACTTGAGTTGGGAGCAGATCAAGTTTTGATTGATGAGCGTCGTGGTCGTAGAATTGCTGCTAGACTTAATCTTCGATACACAGGAATTCTGGGCATTTTAGTTGAGGCGAAGAATCGACGGTTAATCTCTGAGGTGAAACCCCTACTAGACGCTTTGATCAATCAAGCAGGATTTTGGGTTGCTGCACCTTTATACAGCAGTGTTTTACAGATTGTTGATGAAGAAAAAAATAAACCCACTCAAGATTGATTGAAGGGGTATTTATGGTATTTTTAGAAGCAATTTAGCCTACTTTTGTGGTTTCTTTTTAATGGCGATACAATGAAGTTACCACCACTTAATGAAACCTCTATGAGCCTCATCCTTCCCTCTGAACTTCTGCAAACAGTCCAAATGACTGAAGCTCAAATGCTCACGGAAATCGCTATCATGCTCTATCAGCAGCAACGCCTTCAATTTGAACAAGCAGCCGAACTAACGGGAATGGCGCTCGATGATTTCTACCAATTGCTAGTATCGCGTAATATCCTCACTCCACCCACGGACCCCGACGACGAACCAAAAGAACTCATCCTCACCAGTCTTCGTATTTCTCTTCAGCAAGCTAAAGAGGGCCAAGTACATCCCATCTCTGAACTGTGGGATGGCATAGATGACTGAAGAAATTCCCCCCATTAAGCTTCTTTTCTCCGAGCAATTCAAGGATCGACTTCGCATCCTCGCCAAACGCTATCGGAGCATTCGTACTGATATACAACCCCTAATTGATGACCTTCAGATAGGCAAATTCATCGGCGATAAAATACCAGGAATAGGCTACACTGTCTTTAAAGTTCGCCTCAAAAACAGCGATATTCAAAAGGGCAAAAGTAGCGGCTATCGTGTTATCTATCAACTTAAAGACAATAGTTATGTTTTGATGCTCCTCATCTATGCCAAATCTGACCAAACAGACATCCCAGCGCAGCAAATTCAAGACATCATTAATAAGTTTGACAGTTTTTAGAAGTATTAATAGATGCCAAAAATAAACCTCCTCAAGATTGATTGAAGGGGCATTGATGGTATTTTTAGAGGCAATTTAGCCGACTTTTGTAGTTTCTTTTTCGGTGGATTGGCAGGATTTTAGTTGGCCATTGATAACAATGCCTCTTCTATTGGCTTTGGTAACTCAATAGGATGAAACCGATTCACAGAAAAAGCGTAATCCTCACCACTTTCATCAATAACCCGAATTAGACTGTTTATTTCTGCTGTCTCATCAGGGATAACGCGGTATATTTTGCCAACTTCTAGTGAAGCTTCGTAGCCTTCATTATTGAGACAAACTGCGAACTTATTTGTGGGAGATGACTCTATTTTCATGGTCAATCTAGAAAGGGTAACTTGAGCTTAAATTCTTTTTTGCCGATGCCATGAGCTTCATACCAATGGACTTCAGCTAACCTTACTATACCATTGGCAAGCTGAACTTGGGCTATGCCCTTTAATTTTCTCCATTTACCTTTGCCATACTGTTTTTGCAACCGTTCCCGATTACGAATTCCTGTTCCTGTGGCAATAATCTCGATATTCGTAATATCGCTGATAATCTCAAAGTCCACGATCGATCAAGCAATCTTAAAGAGTGGCCTTTCATTATAGCATCTATTGCCAAAAAAGAGATATAAAAAAACAAACCCTCCTCAAGATTGATTGAAGGGGTATTTATGGTATTTTTAGAGGCAATTTAGCTTACTTTTGTGGTTGCTTTTTCAGTGGATTAAGAGGGTTTTAGTTGGCGCTTCAGGGTTGAAGCTGCGCTAGAGCCGAAGGTGATGATACTCAAACTGTTATTTTTTGTACTGTAGATTTTTTGGTTATTTCCTTAGGATGTCTGAACAATTGACCTTCATTTTGGTAGAAAACTTCATAATCTGGGGCCAGTTCAAGACATAACTGTTTCCATAAACTAATTCCTTCTTGTTTAAAATCCATTTCAGCTTGCTGATTAGGAAAATCTGATAAAGGTGGATAGTCTTGATTTAAAGTCTTATCGTAAGTATCCTGCCATGCGTTTAAACGTTGAATGGTTGCTTGACTTAATGGCAATTCTTCAGGAGCAATGTTATCAATTTCATCTACTCCCCAAAGTGGGTAACTTCCATAATCTGCCCAAAGTTTGATTCTGATTGCCATAACTATCATTCCTGAATAAGTTTGTTAATTAATCGAGTTGGAGTTGGATTAGCACTCACTAAGTAACCATTATGACTAATTTCTAGAGAAACATACTGAATAATTCCATTGATTTCTACTTGATAAATTATGCGACTTTTTCCTTGTATGCCAATAATTTTTCCCTCACTATAGCGGTGTGCAGTCGTATGAGGTACAGTGTCACGAGCTATAAACCGTGCTAGGCAAAGCTTGGTCTGTATCTCACTCAAGCGCTTACCGCTATAATAGCTGTTACAATTAAATCGGAAATTTGTTCTTCAGTAATACCTCTCTGGAGAAAATCTTCTCGATGATTTTCTAGAATATGCAGCAATCCAGAACCTTTGTCACCTGCTTTTCCAGTTTCTAGAAAAACAATTTTCCCGCTAGGATCTTGAGTAATTATGATAATATTTTCTGGGGTATGTTTGATTGCTGCTTTTTTAAGTTCAGCAACCAGGAGTTTTTTCTGATCGTTGTTCGGATTCGACCTCATTGCCGATTATAGCTCAAGATTGTGTAATTTGATCTAGTTTACTCACCCTTCAACCATACAATAAAACCCCCTCAAGATTGATTGAAGTGGCATTTCTGGTATTTTTAGAGGCAATTTAGCCGACTTTTGTGGTTTCTTTTTCGGTGGCTTGGGATAGTTTTAGTTGGCAACTGATAATAAAGCCTCTTCTATTGGCTTTGGTAACTCAATAGCATAAAACCGATTCTTAATGTGTAAAATGTGTAAGAGGAAGAGACGCAAAAAATAAACCCCCTCAACTGACTAAATGAAGGGGGTTATGATATTATTCCAATAGGAAGGGATAGATAGGGTTATAGCCATGAGTATTGATATCTCCGATGAAATTCTCAGTGCAACACGCATGACTGAAGCTGAGATGAGGCAGGAAATTGCGGTCATGCTCTTTCAAAAAGAGAAGCTCACCCTTGCTCAAGCGAGTCGATTTGCAGGAATGAATCGTATTGCTTTTCAACACCTACTTGCAAGTCGTCAAATTCCAGTACACTACGATGTCGAAGATTTTGAACAGGATATTAAGAACTTGCGGGAGATGGGAAGATTGTGATTGTTGTCAGTGATACATCGCCTATCAACAATCTTGCCGCCATTAATCAACTTCATCTGCTACAACAACTTTACCAAATAGTTTTTATTCCTGAAGCAGTTTATCGAGAATTAACTGAGCCTGATTTTCCGGTAGCAGGTTCAACAGAGGTACAAACCTTAGATTGGATTCAAACTCGAACGGTAACTAACCGCACAGTGATTGAAGCTCTTGCTGATGAACTAGATAAGGGAGAAGCTGAGGCTATTGCTTTGGCACTCGAGTTGGGAGCGGATCAAGTTTTGATTGATGAGCGTCGTGGTCGTAGGATTGCTGCTAGACTTAATCTTCGATACACAGGAATTCTGGGCATTTTAGTTGAGGCGAAGAATCGAGGGTTAATCTCTGAGGTGAAACCCCTACTAGACGCTTTGATCAATCAAGCAGGATTTTGGGTGGCTGCACCTTTATACAGCAGTGTTTTACAGATTGTTGATGAAGAAAAAAATAAACCCCCTCAAGATTGAATGAAGGGGTATTTATGGTATTTTTAGAGGCAATTTAGCTTACTTTTGTGGTTTCTTTTTCGGTGGATTTAGAGGGTTTTAGTTGGCGCTTGAGGGTTGAAGCTGCACCGAGGGTGCTGAGGGCTAGTATGCATGACATAGAAGAAGGCTCAGGTGCAGATTTTGCAGCTAACACTATTATACCAGCATCATTTATTCCAGTAGTGAACGTGGAGACAGCACCAGGTACATGAATAGTCCTGAAACTTCCTTGACTATATAGGAAACCACGGGCACTTAAGGATGAGGGGCGTTCCGGTACATTTACTCCCACAATATCTCCCAAGTTATTTATATCATAAATAAATGTTTCTCCTTCACCCGGTAAGTTGATGGCACTGAAAGTATTGTTTCTCAAAATAAATCCATGTGCGTTTCCTTCGCTGTCATAGTAGTCACCGACAATTTCACGATTATTGTTTATTTCACTAACAAATGTGTTAGTAGCACTAGGGACATCAATAAGAGAAAAAATACCTTCACTAAATAGGTAACTACGAACTGTTTGAGTGTCACTGTCGAAGTATTGACCTACTATATCGCCCAAGTCATTACTGCCAGCAATAATACTGTCACTGAACGGTGTATTAAAAGTTGTAAATGCACCACTATTAAAAATAAAACCATGGAATACACTATTACTATCTAAGTAACTTCCTACAATCTGTCGAAGATTATTTATATCTTGAGGTGTGGTTTCGATAGAACCAGGAAAGTTTAAAATATTTAAGTCACCTTGTGGACTTCTATAGAAGCCTTGGTTGGGTGTGTTGTTAGAATTGAAATAACCGACAATATCGCCATTATTATTGATGGATGTCGCAAAAGTTTCAGTTGCATTAGGTACTCGAAAGCAGTCAAAAGTATCCCCTACTAAGATACAACTTTGTGTTGTTAAGGCATTAGCTTGAGCAGTCAATCCCATCGCAGTTGCTACCCCTGCTAACAGAATTGGTGTTACTAACCTAATTTTGAACACAATCACCTAATTACCTCCCTGATCTTTATTTGATGTATACAGTGCGATCTCGCTCTAGCACCCAGGTTAAGCAACAGCCCAACCCAACACCAAAGGGAGATAGCAAAACAATACACACTCCCCCCCCACAACTGTATCAAAAGCTACAATTTAATAAATCTTTATATTTCTCTCCCTAGCTTAGGGGTTGACAGAGCAGGGAGTCTCAGGTGTTTTCCGTTGTTTTACTCCTTCTCAGACGAACTATCCTCTTTCTTGAGTTATTGTGGCGCGGTATGTCGGATTCGCCTTTGCGTTCAACTCTGTCTCGAAGTTGTTGAAGCAGATTCTCTATTTTGTTATAATTAGTGTCATTCGTTCGGTTTTGGGAGGGAAAAATATTCCGACACTTGCACAACTCTTGCAATGTTATACCCTATCTTGTTGGGCAACAAGGTTTTATTTACCAATTAACTTAATAAGATTGGATGATCGTACTAAAAATATTTTCATGTTAATTGGTGAAGGTATTGAGATTGAAATTAAACCTAATGGACAATGGATAAAATGAATCAAAAACCTAATTTTAAAACTATGACCTCTCAAGAATTAAAAAGTTATGTATTATCTCATCGTGAGGATGACGAGGCTTTTTATGCTTATGTAGATAAGGTAAATGAAAGAAAAGATCGAGTAGTTTATCCACCTTTAAACTCCTTAGAAGATCTGGAAAAATATCCCGAAGTTATTGAACAAATGCGTCAAGATTCCCGTCATAATTTTCAGCAAAATGAGTTAACTTAGATACAGTGCGATCGCACTCTCTCGCAGTCAGGTCAAGCAATAGCCCAACCCAAGACAGAAGGAGGATAACAGCACAGCACACACCCCCCACAACTGTATCAAAAGCTACAATTTATAAATCTTTACATTTCTCTCCCTGACGAGCTATCCACCATGAAACCCATCCTCAACGCCCAGATGATTTCGGAAGTTAGAGGACAACCAGAATCACGACCAATATCAACGGACGGGACTCAACTGCCCCAGTTCAACGCTCACTGCATCAAAGCGATTGTCCCCAGGGCGATAGGAGAGAATTTCCAAGCCAATCGGCTCGCCACTGGTGGAATCCTTAATCAGAATCACCCCATCCCCCAGTTCAGTACAAATCTGCTCCTTTCTGGGTTGCTGCCAGAAGACAGTCAGTAATTCCGTTTCCGGTTCATAGAAAACTTTTACTTGAGCCATAGCATTTCCCCTTCTTTAATCCCATCGGTTTGGTAGGCAGTAATCAAGAACCCATCTCCATTCAAACGCCGAGCCACTGCCACAACCCAACGTTTTTCCTGTCGCTGGCGATAAAATAGCAGCACCCCAGCATCGTGGCTACTGCGTCGAATTTCATCTGGTGAAGCTAGGGTAAGGGTCACTAATTCCTCCAACTCCTCAAGGTCAGGATGTTTGCCCATTAGCCTCTGCCAATAACCTTCTGAAGTTCTAACTGTAAATCCCAAAGGGGTAACAACTTCAAATTTCATTCCCAATCATGGATAGGATTCTCGTTTCGGTGATAAATATAATGGTCGTGTTGCCGATGCTCAATCTTCAATTCCTATATCTACAAGACAATTGGCAATGAGTTGGTCAAATTGCTCCCAATCTTCACTATCCCATGATGAATTATCATTTGATGTAGTATTTTGAGCGGATTCGATAAAGGTAATAATAACCGATTCTCCATACAACCACACATACTATCCCCCGTAACTGTATCAAAAGTTACAATTTAATAAATCTTTATATTTCTCTCCCTAACTAGCGATCGAGATTTTGGGGTTTTTGGGGAGTTCAAGAGCTTGAACTTGTACAATAAAGTTGTACAAGTCTCCAAAGACCAAGCAAATTAGCGCTAAAAGCTCAAGGATTACAACTTTTCTCCCGTCGATCCTAGACATCATTCTAAAAGTCGGCACTTAAAGGGGTACGGGGGAAAGGAATCACATCGCGAATATTGGTCATTCCCGTCATGAATTGTACCAGACGCTCGAATCCTAAACCAAAACCAGCGTGGGGAACGGAACCGTAGCGACGCAGATCTAAATACCACCACAAATCATCGGGATTCATTCCCTGTTCCTGCATTCTTTGGATTAATACATCTAATCGTTCTTCCCGTTGGGAACCGCCGATAATTTCGCCGATCTTGGGTGCTAAAATATCCATAGCGGAAACGGTTTTATTACTGTCATCTAGACGCATATAAAAAGCTTTGATTGTCTTGGGATAATTGGTGACAATCACGGGTTTTTTAAATAGTTCCTCCGCTAGATAACGTTCGTGTTCTGACTGTAAATCTACGCCCCATTCTACCGGAAACTCGAACTGACGATCGGCTTTTTCTAATAACTCGATCGCTTCGCTGTAGGTAATCCGGCCAAACTCACTATTAACGATATTTTCGGCCGTACTTAACACCGTTTTATCGATACGTTCGTTAAAAAACTGCAAATCTTCGGGACAATTTTCTAAAACGAATTTAAAGATATATTTCAGAAAAGCTTCCGCTAAATCCTGATCTCCTTCCAAGTCACAAAAAGCCATTTCCGGTTCCACCATCCAAAACTCGGCCAGATGACGGGAAGTATTAGAATTTTCGGCGCGAAAAGTCGGGCCAAAAGTGTAAACATTAGATAAAGCCATGGCCATTACTTCCGCTTGTAATTGTCCACTGACGGTTAAATAGGCCCGTTTACCAAAGAAATCCTCGGCAAAATTGGCGGGTTTTTTTAAATCTAAACTGGTGACAGTAAATAATTCTCCCGCACCTTCGCAGTCGTTAGCGGTAATAATGGGAGTATGTACCCAAATAAAGCCCTTTTCTTGGAAAAAAGTGTGGATAGCGGTAGCGCAAGCGTTTCTAACCCGCATTACTGCCCCTAGGGTGTTGGTTCTTGCTCGCAGATGGGCAATAGTTCTTAGGAATTCAAAGGAATGACGTTTCTTTTGTAGGGGATAATCCGGGGGACAGTCACCATAAAGGGTGATTTCGGCCGCTTTTAACTCGATATTTTGCCCTTTACCCGGGGAAGGAACCAAATTTCCCGAAACAGCGATCGCTGCTCCTGTACTAATTGTCTTTAGTACATTTTCATAATCGGGTAAAGTCGGTTCGAGGATAACTTGTAAGTTGGCTAGGGATGAGCCATCATTAACTTCCAGGAAAGTAAATTCTTTTAATTCTCGTTTTGTTCTCACCCAACCCTGCACGGTGACGGATTGATCCGGTTGTCCTGTTTGAAAGATTTCCTTGATTCTGGTAGTCATCGCGTATCCCTATGTTAGAACCAAAGAGTATTTTAACTGAATGTCAGCAAAAGTCCCTCGCTTTTATGGACTTCTGCTGACTTTGTATATAGACAATTCTCGAAAACCATGTTATCATAGTTATAGTTTCTTGATAACTCTTATGTACAAAGCGTACAAATTCAGACTTAAGCCTAATACCGAGCAAGAAATAGCCTTAGCAAAAAGCTTTGGCTGTTGTCGTTGGTTTTGGAATTATTCCCTGAATTTATGCCAAGAAACCTATAAAACCACAGGAAAAGGACTGACACGAAACTATATTCAGGGACTATTGCCTAGTCTCAAAAAAGAATATGAGTGGTTGACAGATGCTTATTCCCAGTGCTTACAGGTTGTTGCTTTGAACTTATCCCAAGCTTATCAAAATTTCTTTGAGAAACGGGCGAGATTACCAAGATTCAAATCTAAACATGGTAAACAATCAATTAGCTATCCAGCTAAGGTTAAATTTGAAGGTGACTACCTCAAATTACCGGGTAAAGTTGGATTAGTTTATTGTGTTCGTCATCGGGAATTTGCAGGAACAATTAAAACTGTTACTATCTCAAAAAACCCAGACGGTAAATACTACGCTTCTATTTTAGTTGATGACGGGCAATCTCCCCCTGATCAAGGAGAGCAGGGGGGTGACGAAGGCGGGGGGATAGATGGAAAAGCCATAGGAATTGATTTAGGACTGAATCATTTTGCTATTACCAGCAATGGCAGTAAATATGATAATCCTAGACATTTAGCCAAACATCAACGTAATCTAAAAAGGAAACAACAAAAGTTATCGCGTAAAAAGAAAGGCAGTAACAACCGTCAAAAAGCTAGACGTAAAGTAGCTAAAGTTCACTCTAAAATCTCAAGATGTCGTGAGGATTTTCTCCACAAGCTATCCCGTAAGATAGTTAACGAAAACCAAGTTATTGCGGTAGAAAATCTCAATGTTAAAGCCATGGTACGCAATCATAATTTAGCTAAGGCTATTAGTGATTGTAGTTGGGGAATGTTTTGTACAATGCTCAAATACAAGGCAGAATGG
>NZ_JADBTF010000369.1:0-4225 GCF_020246295.1 Microcystis sp. M090S1
CATTACTTAGATAAAGTCGATTAACCCCCATTCCTCTCCAAAAGAAATAGACATCATCTTTGCCATCTCCATTAAAATCACCTACTAAAGAATTATCATGTCCATTAATTGCTCCTGTAACAATGGGATCTAAATATTGAGTAAAACCGCCTTGTCCATTACTTAGATAAAGTCGATTTCTTCCACTACCTCGCCAAATAAAATAAACATCATCTTTGCCATCCCCATTAAAATCATCTACTAAAGTATTATCAGGACTTTCATTGATTGACAATGTATTAATTGAATCTAAATATTGGTTAAAATTACCTTGTCCATTACTTAGATAAAGACGATTTCTTCCGCTACTTCGCCAAGTAAAATAAAGATCATCCTTGCCATCTCCGTTAAAATCACCTACCAAAGCATTATCAGGATTTTCATTAATTGATAATGTGTTAATTGGATTTAGATATTGGTTAAAACTTAGATTAAAAATATATGGAGTATATTCTATTTGATTGGCTAAATCTTGATACTTTTTAATTGCTTTGTCTAAACTATTGCTTGTCTGTAAATAATTAGGGTTATCCTTAAAATTATTTTGTAATAAATTTGCTACGCTAATAACTTCAATTCCTATCTGTTTATATTGATCGATATTCCCAGAAGATAACAGTTCTTTTTTATTTGCTAATTTTTCTTTAACTCCTTGTAAGGTTGCATATTGTTTTTCATACTTAGTTAAATCTGAATAATGCTGACCTAACTTCGCTAAATCCTGATACTCTTGTAACTGCTTTTTAGCCAAAAACAGCGCATCCTCCACAAAATCAACACTATCCGCCAAAGCATCCCGCCGTCTTACCGTTGACTCCCGAATCTGTAACGCCTCATCTAACTGAATCTCATTTAGATAATAATCCCCATAAGGAGTCGCCAAATTCTCATCAATATAACTCGTCAAACTATCAAACGCCTGAGACGTAGCTTGAGAGCCATTCCACACCTTAATCGTTAGATTATGATTATCCTCTAAATTATCCACCCAAACAGTCGTTAAACCCTTCAACTGGTTAGCCAATTGACTGTTTAAACTCACATAACCCTCAATATTATTATTCCCTAAAGCCACCTTAACCGAAGCTTCATGGTCCGCAGAAGTCCCCTTTCTCGTCTCCAACTCCTGCTTAAACTCCAACTCACCCGCTAACACCGTTTTCTGATACTCTTGTACCTCTCCCACAATTTTCTGCTTCTCTAAAATCGCCTTTTCCAACGCCGCAATCTGAGAATTAGACCCATTTCCACTCTTCAAAGCCGTTAAATCAGCCTGAAGCGCACCAATTTTTTGCTTAAGACTATCAACCGTATCCTGCAAAAACTTAGACGAATAATCCTGAGTCTTGAGAAAAGCATAATCCGTCAGCAAATCCCCCAGCGCCTTATCCGCAACTGTCACAGCTTGCTTATTCCCTTCCCAAGCGGTTTTAATATCCACTAAAGCCTGATTCTTCTTCTCTAAATCCTCAACTTGCTTGGGAATAATATTACTCTCAAGTCCCTGTAACTCCTGATTTGAGTCATCAATTTGGAAAATAACAACCGCCAACTCCTGATTATACTTAGTCGTCGCAATTGACAGTGAATTCTGTTGTTGCTCAATCTGAATCAGATAACCATTAATCTCCTTCTGAATCCCATCTTTTATACCCGCATTCGTTTCAGCCTTCAGACGAGCATAAGCATTATCAATATTTTTCTGAATATCCTTCTGTTTTTGCTCAATTTCTGTTTTAGATTGAGTAAAGCTAGAGGTTAAAGCCGTCTTTTTATTTGCTAGATTCTGCAAAATGTCAGTTAAAGACTTCTGCTTACTGAGACTCCCTTCAAAGGTTTCCTTCGCAAAGGAATAATCATCATTAGCTAACCTTAACTGTTCCTCCGTCGTGTCTAATTTAACCTTGGCTTTGTCCAATTCGCTGCTGAGAATTTCATACTGCTTCAACGCTGTGGGAATCGGTAACGTCAACTTCTCCAGTTTTGTCGGTTGAATATCCGTATTATTAAAGACAAAATTATCATTATCAATTATCTTGACAATTGCCGTATTTTGTGTACCAATCGTCACCCCATTAGTCGGATTCGTCAAGGATAGGTTAAGGGTTTCCACCGCTTCAAACTGACTATCTTCCTTAATCGGAATCGTAATAATTTTAGGCGCACTATCCCCATGAGCAAACGTAACCTTAATGGGGGTATTATTATAATCTTCTGCGGTTGCTGTACCATTATTTAACGTAATCGTCGCACTCACTTCTGTATCACTTCCCCCCGTGCGAGTTACTGTTACTTGAGTTATAGTAGTTCCGTTTTCAGTAAGCGTATAAGTCGGCGCATTAAACGCTAATTGACCGGGAATTGGTGTATCATCATTAAGAATAGTTAAAGTCGCCTTATTTTGCGTTCCAATAATTGCGCCACCCGTCACATTAGTAATCGCTAAATTCAGGTTTTCCTCCAGTTCATAAGCCGTATCATTAATCAGAGGAAGATTAACCGTTTTACTGGCTTCTCCTGCTGCAAAATTAACCACAATAGGAGTATTTTTGTAATCATTAACAGATGTAGCCGTACCATCAGTAGGAGTCACGGTGACACTAACCGCACCCTCAAAGTTATTTGTCCGGTTTATCGTAATCGCCTTAACTACCGTTCCATCTTCTTTCACTACATAGTTATTATCGCTAAAAGAAAATGTCCCCGGCTCAATAATATTAGTAACATTAACCGTTAACTGTTTCTCATAAAATTGTCCATCTTGATCAGTTGTTCTGACACGAATACTGTAGCTTGTCTTCGCTTCATAGTCAAAAACACTATTACTTTTTAGCTGATTATTACTGATAGTAAAAAAGCTATTATCCGTATCACCAGCACCAGATACTAAACTATAAATAAACGTATCCCCTGGATCTGGATCAGTGCTGGTAAAATCACCAATTACAGTATTAACGGCTTGATTTTCAGCGATGTTATTATTAGAAAGAGTGATATTAGTTGCAGGTGTGGGAATAGACGTTACTCTTAACGAAACCCCACCGGTATTATCCTCATAAACAGTATCATAAATCCAGAAAGTGACATTTCCCGCGTTCTTCAAAACAAAAGTAGTATTTTTCGCATTAGCCAGTGCTAAGGTATCATTTCCCCAGTTTTCTGATAACCGTCCTGTAGAGAAAGAAAATTCACTACTATCAATCTGATATTGATTTGACCAATAAGGGTAATAATTATATCGATAATTCCAAGCGTTGTATTGACCGCCTTGAGCAATCCCAATATATTCAACCTTATAATCGCCTGCTGGCAAAAATTCAGTAACACTACGTCCCCAACGAGCTTCAATATTAATAATTTTAGTAAGCATGATTTATCACTCCAGAAAAAGTGAAAATATTTTATTAATTGAGGTTAAGTTAACTAACCGATATTGTCAATAGCCAATTTAAACTGACTTAAAGGCTGGTTTCCCTTCAGGCGCTCCCAGGGGTCTTGTGGCGATCGCATTCAAGTAAAATTTTGAGCGATCGCTTTTGCAACTTCGGGTTTAGCCAGTCGTTGCTGATCTATAGTTCACCAAGCTTCTGCTTGTTGCCTATATTATATACGGAAAGCTTATCTCTGAATTACTTCCTCACCATGAAAATTTTAGCGGGTGATGGCGAGGGGAATAATTTCCGCGTTAACCTTTCTCTTTCCACTAAAAACCCCACAGAAAAGGGGTTTCTCCGAGACACCCGTTTTCTGTGGTTCTCAATTACTCCCTGATAATGACAATTTTAGCGGGTTGTTGCGAAGATGCGATCGCTAACGTCAAAGCTAGGCAGTTAAAGTATTTAACCAATTGATTAAATCTTCAACTGTAGAGAAATCGAATAAAGCTTCTCCTAATACTTCGACATTATCAATACTTAACTCCATAATTTGAGTTTCTAATGAAGGATTAATCTCCCCTAACTTGCGTTTAATTTGACGAAGAATCAATGTCTTTTCGCGTTCGATACCTTGTTCGATACCTTGTTCGATACCTTGTTCAATACCTTGTTCAATACCTAGTTCAATACCTTGACGCATCCAACTGGTAGTAATTTGCATAACTCCCTCCTGGACGGGTTGACTAAATGTTCTAATCTCTTCTTGAAATTGTATCTCTTCGACCGGATTTAGATTGAGATATGTATCG
>NZ_JADBTF010000037.1:0-3451 GCF_020246295.1 Microcystis sp. M090S1
GAGTTCCGAGAGATTGTCGGCGATCGCAAAGATAAATAATTGATAAGCGATCAGCGCATAACACATCATTGGAGCGGACAATAATCAGAGTAAATTGTGCTTAGTTAGAGGCGATCAATTGCCGCTCAATTAAGCCGTTAGCCTGCTGAGGACGTATGCGGAGGCTGTCTGTTGATGTTCAACGAAATACAGTTTTTTAACGAAACAATCAGCATAATAATGTTGCGTTGTGACCCAAGGAAATCGAAATGGCTAAGGTAGCTTTGCTAATTGGAGTTAGTGAATATGAATCAGGCTTAGCCCCTTTACCTGCTGCGATCCAAGATATTGAATCAATGAAGCAGGTTTTTGAACATCCAGGAATGGGTGGTTTCGATGAAGTCATATTGCTAATTAACCCTGAACGCTCAGCGATGGAAGAGGCAATTGAAAAATTGTTCTCAGACTGCCAAAAGGATGATCTTTTACTCCTGTACTATTCTGGTCATGGCATTACGGACGATTCTGCAAGCCTCTACCTTGCAAATTCCAAGACCCGAAAAACTGAAAGAGGGGAGCTTTCAAGAGCGACAGCAGTTTCTGCTAGTTTCATACACGAAAGTATGGAAAGAAGTCGCTCAAAACGACAGGTAATTGTTCTTGACTGTTGTTTTAGTGGAGCTTTCGCAAGAGGCATGACTGCTAAAGCAGGTTTTTCCTCAGTAGATATACAAGGACAACTTGGTGGAGAGGGAAGAGTCGTATTAACTTCTTCGAGTGCTACTCAATATGCTTTTCAAGAGGAGAACTCTGAACTTTCAATTTATACTCGATACTTAGTTGAAGGGATTAAGACTGGAGCCGCAGACGTAGATAACGACGGCTGGATTACAGTTGACGAATGGCATGAATATGCTAAGGACAAGGTTAAGATCTCTTCTCCAGCGATAAATCCACAGATTTATGCGGTTAGAGAAGGCTATAAAATACTTATTGCAAAAGCTCCAGTAAGCGATCCGAAACTCAGATACCGTAAAGAATTTGAACGCAATACGGCGGATCGGGGTGAAATTTCAGTTATAAATCGTAAAACTCTAGATGTCCTGAGAGAACAACTTGGCTTACAACGAGAAGTTGCTTTAGAAATTGAATCTGAAGTTCTAAAGCCTTTTCAAGAACATCAGGAAAAGTTGCGGCAATATAAACAAGTATTTTCTGAAGAAATTCAAAAGGAAAATCCGCTAAGTCAAGCTACCCTCGACGACCTCAAGCACTATCAAGAAGTTTTGGGTTTGCGGGATGAAGACATCGCCTTAATTCAAACAAGTCAAATAAATTCTGATGAAGATAAACATTCTATAGAAACCGCAGTTAGCGACAGCGAATTATCTAACTCTAGTCAAACTTCAGTATTTAAGATTGGTGGTTTGAGAGGAGCAGGAAATGATTTAGTTGCAGCAGAGGATCAACTTGGCTTTAAGTATTATGTTGCCGCTTTTGCTGATTTGATTGAATCACCTTATACCCAACCCCCTTTAACCATTGGTATATTTGGCTCTTGGGGAATGGGAAAGTCTTTTCTTTTAGAACACATTACACGAGAACTGAATCAACGTTATCAAAAGCGTCGCCAAAAAAGAGAAGCGTCAACTAGTTCAACTATCCCAAGGGTTCATGTTGTTGAATTTAATGCGTGGGAATACAGTTGTGCTGAAGTAATTTGGCCTGGTCTAGTGCGAAAAATTATGAATCGACTAGAGATTGAGGTTTCTTGGGGCTTTCCTGGCAGATTTCTTATTAAATTAGGTCGTAACCTAAAGCATCAGCTTAAACAATCACGAAGTCAATTGATTGGGGTTTCTGCTGTTGTGGTCGGTTTATGTTTTCTTGGAGTTTTTAAATTTAAGCTTGATCTAAAGTTAATTTGGGGCGCTGTTGTTGCATTAGGCATTAGTGGAGTTTTTAAGATAGTTGGAGATACGTTATCTAAACCATTGAGTCAATGGATTACAACTCTTTTTCAAGAACGAAACTACGGTAAGCAAATTGGTTATATGGCTGAAATTCGTTCCGATCTAGAGTTTTTGGCAACAAGATTAAAGAAAGACAATGCTCGAATTTTAGTCATCATTGATGACCTAGATCGATGTGAACCGCAAAAGGCAGTTGAAGTACTCCAGGCTGTCAAACTGCTGCTTAACTTTGACAGCTTTATTGTTTCCTTGGGAATCGATGCCAGAATTATTACTCGTGCGGTCGAAGAACACTACAAGAGTATGCTTGGCCCTGTTGGGGCATCAGGCTATGAGTATTTAGATAAAATCGTCCAAATACCTTTTTGCATACCACAGCCTAATTCAGAAGAATTGAAAGTATTTATTGCAAGGCAATTATTTCCAGATGAGAAAGATGAGCCAAAGCCTTTTGGAGAAATTGAATTAATCAGGACAAGAGAGCATGAATCACAAGAGCTTGAACCTCAAGACGGCTTTTATACTAGCATTTTAAGTGTTAGTCCAGACAAAATCAATTTGTTGATGCAGTTTTTGGCAGAGAAATTCAGCGATAAAGAAATTCAGTTGGAGCTAGAAGTTGATGGTAAAAAGTTGAAGATCAAAGCTGGCAATTTGACGGAATTAGAAACAGCACTAGAAGCAGCCCAAACATTCCTGGACATGCAACAAGCTCCAATCGGTCTTCAAGAAATTAGTCTTGATCATCCAAACTCCCTGATAGCGTTTACTTATGATGAATTGGAAGCTTTTCAAAGCTTAACGCGATTTCTACGACCGAACCCGCGTCATCTTAAACGCTTAGTAAACATTTATCGACTAGTTCGTAGTTTAGCTGAATATAAAAATGAGCAGATTATTTTAAGCAATCCAGTTGCTACCATCAGATGGCTAGCAATGTGCGGACAGTGGCCTTATACGTCTCATGCAATGTTGTGGTATTTTGACGAGATGCTAGAAGCGCAAGAAGAAGGGCATTTAATTGAATTTCCATCTGGTGATCCCTTGGCTTACCTTTTAGAAGAAGTAAAACCGCAATTGTCGCAGGAGAAGCAGAGTAAGTTGGATGATGATCCTGATTTATTGCGTATGCTTATAAAACGTCAACAAGGTAGTTTGGACTGGGAACAACTGAAAATAATTCGCCAGTATACTGTGAACTTTAACCCAGCAGTTGAAGCAGAACTTAAGTCAGAAGTTCCGGTCAAATTGAATAACAGAGGAATTGGATAGCCGCGCAGGCTAACAACCCCAATGCACACCGGCCGCCGAAAGGTTATCGGTTAGAGTTCGAGGTTATCTGCGGCGGGTGATTGGGAACGTTATGCCTAACCGATACGCTCATTAAAGTTGTCTATTATCAGCCAAGTTTAAGCAAGCAAAAATTGTCAGCTTCGTTGATGAGTTCCGATAGATTGTCGGCGATCGCAAAGATAAATAATTGATAAGCGATCAGCGCA
>NZ_JADBTF010000370.1:0-3105 GCF_020246295.1 Microcystis sp. M090S1
TAACTTTAAACTCTAAGACAAACATTTTACGCAGGGGGGACTTAGACAAAATCAGTATAGCACAATAAAAGTTAAGTTAACAAGATATAGTTTAAAAAGCCGTCCTAAAAGGACGGGGCTTTAACCCAAAATTTCGGTAACCGGTAACTGAACATGACTTCGATTCGTCAACTGCATCAACAACTCGTTAATAAAGAAAAAACAGCCGTCGAAATCGCTAGAGAATTTCTCGCTCGTATGGAAGCGATCGAACCACAAGTAAAAAGCTTTCTCCATTTAACCCCGGATTTAGCCCTCGCACAAGCCCAAAAAGTGGACGAGAAAATCGCCAGGGGTGAATCGCTGCATCTGTTAGCAGGTATTCCCATCGCATTAAAAGATAATCTCTGCACCAAGGGTATCCCCACCACCTGCGCTTCTCGGATTTTAGAGAATTTTGTCCCCCCCTACGAGTCCACAGTTACCCAAAAATTACGGGATTTAGGAGCAGTTATCGTCGGTAAAACCAATTTAGACGAGTTTGCTATGGGTAGTTCCACAGAAAACTCCGGTTATCACGTTACTGCTAATCCTTGGGACTTATCCCGGGTGCCTGGTGGCTCTTCGGGGGGGTCGGCTGCGGCTGTGGCCGCTCAAGAATGCGTGGTCGCCCTAGGATCGGATACCGGTGGCTCAATTCGTCAACCGGCTTCATTTTGTGGCGTTGTCGGGCTAAAACCGACCTATGGCTTGGTTTCTCGCTTTGGTTTGGTGGCTTACGCTTCTTCTCTCGATCAGATCGGTCCCTTTGGTCGTACCGTAGAAGATGCGGCGATTTTATTACAAGCGATCGCGGGTTACGATCCCCAAGATTCTACCAGTCTCAATCTGCCGATTCCCGACTATAGCCAATTCCTGAAAACCAGTTTAAAAGGGTTAAAAATTGGCGTAATTAAGGAAACTTTCGGGGAAGGTTTGGATAAGGTCGTTGCCGAGGCAGTTAATCAAGCTTTAGAGCAGTTAAAGGCCCTCGGTGCCACGATTAAAGAGATTTCCTGTCCCCGTTTCCGTTACGGATTGCCCACCTACTACATTATCGCCCCCTCGGAGGCATCAGCGAATTTAGCCCGTTACGATGGGGTTAAATACGGTATTCGGGAAGATGCCGATAGTTTGATTGATATGTACACCAAGACTCGCGCTAAGGGTTTTGGTGCGGAAGTCAAGCGCCGGATTATGTTGGGAACCTACACCCTCTCGGCGGGTTATTATGATGCTTATTACCTCAAAGCACAAAAAGTCAGGACTTTGATCAAAGAGGATTTCGATCGAGCTTTTCAATCGGTAGATGTGTTAGTTTCTCCCACTTCACCGACCACAGCTTTTAAAGCTGGGGAAAAAACGGCGGATCCTCTGAGTATGTATTTATCGGATTTAATGACTATTCCCGTCAATTTAGCCGGTTTACCCGGGTTAAGTCTTCCCTGCGGTTTTGATGGGCAAGGTTTGCCAATTGGTTTACAATTAGTCGGTAATGTGCTGCGCGAAGATCAATTATTTCACGTCGCCCACGCCTACGAACAGGCCACCGATTGGCACAAACGTCAACCATCTTTTACAAATTGATACAATTGCCGGTGGCTATCTTTTGCCGATAGCCAAATAGTAGGGTGGGTTAGGCGATGACAAATGAGACAGTTAAGCAACTAATAAGGTATTCGCCATAACCCACCAATCTGTTGATTTTGATCCTAATGCTGAATTGCTAGAATTTGGTATTGTATGTATCGGTGATTTCTCCGAAAGTTGATGTGTCTCTATGAATATATCTCTAGATTTATTAAAGAGTGAGTTTCGAGAATTTTGCTCAGGATATTATATTGATCAAATAGATAGTTGGTTTACGGAGGCGGGATTTGATAAATACGAGCCTCGTGCATCTACGCGCCGAGATCAAGTGGATGGATACTACTCAAAGATTGATTGGGAAAATCAAAACGATATTCAGAAATTTCTGAAAGTAATTGAATCAATACTTTTATACAACAGTTATAATGTTAAGGAAGAGCATAAGCAAACTTTAAGATAAATTTGTGAAAAAAGTGGTTTTCAAGTTGATAGTAATGGCTACACAATTCATTTAACCAAAAAACTAGGACATCAAAATATCAAAAATATTATTTTTGCCTCTAATTCTTTTAAACCAGAAATTATTTTTTCAGATTCACTTAGCAATGATATTGAAATTACGAAGTATAAAGAATCCTGTTTGATCTATGATAAGCCGATTCAAAGTCATGGATTATCATGGATAGAGTTAATTGATTGGTGGAAAGAATATAAAAAAATTATTAGCTGGTCAAATTCAGAAGCGGCAGATTCTCTTTACAAACGACTTAAAGAATCCTTGCAAAATAATGGAGTAGAATCTAGATTTTTTGACACTTACTATAAGAACAAGCAATTATGTCGTCGTTGGGGTGAAAATTCGCCCGCTCTACTGCCACAAGTTTATTTACATTATGATCCCTATACTATCAAAGAACTCAAAAGATATAACAATGGGAGAAGATTGATAAGACAACGTATGGATTTTTTATTATTATTGCCAAAATCAAAAAGAATTGTTATCGAGATTGATGGTAAACAACATTATGCTGATGGAGAATATGCGAAGCCTCAGCTTTATGCAAAAATGGTAGCTGAAAATAGAAAGTTAAAATTGCTAAGTTATGAAGTTTATCGATTTGGAGCTTATGAAATTATGCAAGAAAACTATGAGTCTATAGTGGTAGATTTTTTCCAAAAACTTTTTGATTTTTATGATATAAACCTTGATTTTTGAAGAATAAGAATAGGGTGCATTTCATGGTTCTTATAATTATAGCGTACAGTACGATTACGGAAGGGTCATGCTTGGTGCTGAGTTTAATTGCCTTCCATATATTGAAGTCAAACTTTGTTGATGAGGGTTTGACAATTAATTATAAGCTTTTACGCATTTAAGTTACATTGACAGCATTACCCTTATTTTTAAGTTTTCTACTCCATTTAATAATCAATCCCCCTTCATTTAAAAGCTGATTGACTACTTTTTCCAGTTCTTCTTTATTTTCAAATTCTCGA
>NZ_JADBTF010000371.1:0-18334 GCF_020246295.1 Microcystis sp. M090S1
CCGAAGCTACCGAAAGCGGACTGGAAGACACCACTGGGGTTGAATACCTGTACGCGACCGTTGTCCGTCTCGACTACATAGATATTACCACCGCTATCGACAGCGATACCGTAGAAGCCAAAGAACTGACCGTTCCCCGAACCTTGGCTACCGAAAGCGAACTGGAAGACACCACTGGGGTTGAATACCTGTACGCGACTGTTGCCCGTATCGGCTACATAGATATTACCACCGCTATCGACGGCGATACCGGAGGGGTCCAAGAACTGACCGTTCCCCGAACCTTGGCTACCGAAAGTGGACTGGAAGACACCACTGGGGTTGAATACCTGTACGCGAGCGTTCAACGTCTCGGCTACATAGATATTACCACCGCTACCGACGGCGATACTGTAGGGTCCAAAGAACTGACCGTTCCCCGTACCGGAGCTACCGAAAGCGAAGGAAAAACTGGCCGCAGTGGCACTGGTGGCGATACCAACACATCCGATCGCAGTGGCCGTGACTAGGGAAAAGGATTTGAGCAGAGCCTTTGATAAGCTATGCTTCTCCCCCCCCCGTGATTGATAAGTTGGGTTAATGACATAAAACTTCATAAAATTAAACTGATTGTAACCTACCCCCTTCCTTTAGCAATTGTCAAGGACTTTTTCCAAAGGTGTGCGATTTTTGGGGCAAAAATTCACTAATTACGCTTCTTTACGCCCTAAAGCTACTTTTAATTGTCAGTTTTGACCGTTGAAAGATAGTATTAAAGCCAGAAACCCAGGGTAAAATCAGGATTTCGCTTTATGCCAAACACAGGTTAAATATCAGATTTATCCCAAAAAAGCGCCAATTTTCTCCACGGCGGCCTCTAGAATATCGGGATCGTGAACTAAGGCAAAACGCACATAACCCTCGCCACCCTTACCAAAACCGGAACCGGGGGAAACAGCGACACCAGTTTGGGCCACCAATTGCCGACAAAAATCGACGGAATTACCCGGCCAACTGGGGGGAATTTTCGCCCAAACGTACATAGTGGCGGCCGGAGTGGCAACCGGCCAACCGATGCGATTTAGGGCATTAATAAACACATCCCGGCGTTTTTGGAAGATAGCGACGGTTTCCTTGACTGAATCTTGATTACCGGTTAAAGCAGCGATCGCCCCGTTGAGGATGCCCAAATACTGATTAAAATCAACCATGGCTTTAATCTGTCGCAAAGCCATAATTAACTGCGGGTTGCCAATGGCGAAACCGATGCGAAAACCGCCCATATTATAGGACTTGGAAAAGGTAAAAAACTCGATCGAATTGGTTTTATCTCGATCGGCCTGTAAAATTGACGGGGGGGGCGATGTTCCCGCAAAAAAGATGTCTAGATAGGGAAAATCGTGGATTAAAACTAAATTATGCTGACGGCAAAAATCAACCGCTTTTTGGAAAAATGCCAAAGGTGCGATCGCTGTGGTGGGATTATGGGGATAACTCAAGACCATCAGCTTCGATTGTGCCAGCACTAGGTCAGGAATGTCCTCTAAAACCGGCAGAAAGTCATTTTTTGCCAAAATTGGCATTCCGTAGATTTGACCGCCGGCAAGGGCAACACCGCCCAAATGGGAGGGATAACCCGGATCGAGCAGCAGGGCAAAATCCCCGGGGTTGAGAAGGGCCAAAGGTAGATGGGCCGTGCCTTCCTGAGAACCAATTAGGGGTAAAACCTCCGTTTCCGGATCGACGGGGACACCAAAGCGATCGCTATACCAGTTAGCGGCAGTTATTCGGAAGTCTCGCGTACCATTATGGAGTAAATAGCCGTGGGTGTGAGGATCGTGGAGAGATCGCTCTATAGCATCGATAACATGGGGAGCAGCACCAAGATCGGAGGAACCGAGCGAAAGATCGATAATGGTATTACCCGCTTCTCTACTGGCAGCTTTTGCCCGATCCATATCGGCAAAAACGTTGGATTGGAGTGCCTGTAAGCGGTGTGCTAGGGTTAAGTTATTCATAACCACAGATACCTAATTAGCTGACATAGGTATCGATAAAAGATTGTAATTGTTGTTTGCCGATCGCCCCTTCATGAGTGGCAATAATTTCGTTATCTTTAAAGATGCGTAAAGCGGGAACACCTTTCACATCACATTTAGCCACCGAGTCGGGGTTAGGGTCTATTTCTAGTTTAACTACTTTTAGCCGTTCGCCGTAGGTTTTCGCCACCCAATCGATCGAGGGGGATACCAGACGGCACGGACCGCACCAACTCGCCCAAAAATAGACTAAAACGGGTTTTTCGACCTCAAAAACCTCTTTGTCAAACTTCTGATCGCTAATGACAGTTACGCTACTCACAGTATTTATTTCCTCACCATCGCTACTGATCATCATAGAGGTTCTGGGTAATTTTCGGCAATTATCCACTTCTACGCTTCCTTAAACATTAGGATCAAAGACATCCCGTAAACCATCACCGATAAAATTAATACTTAACACCGTGATCACGATAGCTAGAGCGGGAAAAATGACCAAGTGGGGGGCAGTTGTCAAGTAATCTTTAGCTTTAAATAACATTTGTCCCCAAGTCGGCACATCGGGGGGGAAACCCAAACCCAAAAAACTCAGGGTTGACTCGGTAATAATCGCATTACCCACCGCTAAAGTAGCCGCCACGATAATCATTCCCAAAACATTAGGCAATAAATGCACCCAGATTAAACGGAAAGGAGTGGCCCCCAAAGCAATCGCAGCCGAGATAAATTCCATCTCCCGTAACTTTAAGAAATTTCCCCGCACCAATCGCGCCACCGACATCCAATTTAAACCCCCGATTACTAAAACCACGAGGATAAAAATGCCCGTTTCCGGTCCAGCGATTTTTTTGATACTATCGCGAAATAGATAGACAATCAGTAAAAGTAGGGGCAATTGGGGCAAAGATAGGAATAAATCCGTTAATCGCATCAATAAGCCATCGATTGCGCCCCCGTAAAACCCGGAAATAGCCCCGATCGCCGTTCCCAGAATAATCGCCACCATCATAGCAGCAATGCCCACCGCTAGGGAAATTCGACCCCCCACCAAAATCCTTGCCAATTGATCCTGGCCCAGATCATTAGTCCCAAAAAGATGTTTTAAACTAGGGGGAGCAGTGGTTTGACTAAAATCAATGGTATCGATGGGGACCCGATAGAAAATCGGACCGAATAGGACAGCAAGAATAATTATAATTAATGCGATCGCTCCTATTACTGCCAAGGGATCTCGGTAAAAACGTCGCCAAGTATCGATAATTGCAGAAGACAGGGGAGACATAATCAAGAAAATCACAGATGATTAAAATTTACACGGAAATCGAACGGGGGCAAAATTGGTTACAGCGCCATCAAAAATGTTGTCCGATATTTGCCCTAGTTTTGGGGTTTACCGAGACGGGATTAATCCCCGGAATCTCCACCGCCGGTGCTACCCCGGAAGATAGAAAATATACAGCGATCGCCGATGCCGAATTTATCGTTAAAGGAGTTTCACCCCATCCCCGTTATCCCTTACCCCCCCTAACGGTGGGAGCCTCCCCCGCCTATATTACCCGCGCCGTGGTGGAAAAATTAGCCATTCCCGTCCTCGTTTTTAACGCTGGTTTACCCTTGCCCCCGGCCGTCGATTATATCGAACTGGGGGGACAACCGGCCCGTTGTCTCTCCACCGGCCGCGCCCTAGACCTGACTATAGTAAAACACCTGTTCGCCCAAGGATTAACTTGGGGAGAAAAATTAGCCCGCCAGTCTAGTTATCTAATTATCGGCGAGTGCGTGGTCGGCGGCACCACCACCGCCCTCGCCATCCTCACCGGATTGGGTTATCGAGCCAACGGCAAAGTTAACAGCAGCCATCCCCAGTGCAATCATGCTCAGAAACAGGCAATAGTTGAGCAGGGATTAGCCCGAAAAGAAATTTTTGATCCTTTTGAGGTAATCGCCGCCCTAGGCGATCCTCAGCAGATTTTCGTCGCTGGCATGGCCATCGCCGCCAGTGGGCAGGGTGGGGTACTCCTCGCCGGAGGAACCCAAATGTTAGCCGTTTCTGCCCTAATTCAAGCTCTAGTGGCTAAATATGCCTATCCGGTTAACTGGGAAAATATCATCGTCGGCACAACTCGCTGGGTAGCGGAAGATAAAACGGGGGATACGGTGGGATTAGCCCGCATGATCGGAAAATTGCCTTTATTAGCCACACAATTAGACTTTTCTGCCTCTAAATACCCGGTTTTGCAAGCTTATCAACAGGGTTTTGTCAAAGAGGGAGTGGGTGCGGGGGGATGTGCGATCGCCGCTTGTCTGTACCGGAATTGGACTAATCAAGATTTGGTCAAAGCGATCGAAAATTTAATCGGGTTTCAACTAAACTGTTGACTATCTAGGGTTTGCGGCAAAAAGTTTTTCCAGGGGGCAGGGTGTAGGGTTTTGCCGATTTTCAGGTGGTCAATTACCTAATTTTCAGGGAAAAAGTCCCTGAATTTTCCCCCTGATCACTCCCATGCCGGCCACTTTTGGATTTCAAAAAGGTCTAAAAGTCTTATCCAACAAGGTTTTTAGATTTATTCAGCCAACCCTAAATACGCGGGCAGCTTATGAGAGAAAATAGTGACAAGCAGATTTCTAGTCAATAATTAGGGCTATTTTCCCCGTCACCGAACCAGTTTCTAGCAATTGATGGGCGCTGATAGCTGCCGCTAAAGGGAAGGTTTGGGAGAGATGAATAGTTAACTTTTTCTCGTCAATTAAACGCGCCCCTTGTCTGAGAATTTCTGTTTGATATTTTTGCGCTTCTGGCAGTCCCATCAAAGCCGGGGTTAACATTAATTCTAAACTAATCCGCAAATTGCGATCGCGCGCTTCCTTCCAGCTGCCCGTAGGTTCCAAAATCGTCACCATATCGCCGTACACTTGCACCGCTCGGCAAGTTTGCCCAAAAGTTTCCCCTCCCACCGTATCAAAAGCGACATCTACTCCTTTCCCTGCGGTTTGTTGAAGTATCGCCGAGACAAAATCGGTTTGTTTGTATAAAATCGGGTAATCTGCCCCTAATTGCCGCACTAAACGCTCTTTATCGCTATTTCCCACCGTCGTATAAACTTTAGCTCCCCTCAGTTTCGCCAACTGAATCGCGACATGACCAACACCCCCGGCCCCGCCATGGATAAGTACGCTTTGTCCCGACTGAAGACGGGCGCGATCATAGAGTGCTTCCCAAGCGGTGATTAAAACTAAAGGTACAGCGGCCGCCTCGGCAAAAGAAAGAGATTTCGGCTTGTGGGCTAGATAATCCGCCTCGATCAGGGCATATTCAGCATAATTTCCCGTGCCAGCCTTGCCCAGTCCGCCGTTACAAAAATACACTTCATCCCCGGGGCGAAAATCCTGCACCGCCGCCCCAACGGCCTCGACAATTCCCGCCCCGTCACAGCCCAAAATGGCCGGCATTTGCTCGGGGTAAAAAGTGCCGCGTTTACGAATTTTTGTATCAATAGGGTTGACACCAGCGGCTTTTAATGCTACTAAAACCTGATGCGGTTGACTAATTTTCGGGGTGGGGACTTCCTGAAGCTGTAGGACATCCACGGCGGTCATGAGGATAGCTTTCATTCTGTCTATTCCGGATTAACCCACATTAACGTCTGACCAAATTCTACCGGTTCACCGTTAGCGACGGCGATTTCGACGATTTGCCCGGCCACCTCCGCTTCGATTTCATTCATCAACTTCATCGCTTCGATGATACAGACCGTTTGTCCGACACGGATCCGATCGTTTTTTTCCACGAAAGACGGTTCATCGGGAGCAGCAGCGCGATAAAAAGTGCCGACCATCGGAGAGGTAATCGCCAGCCATTTTTTATCCATAGCGGCGGCTACGGGTTCGGGAGTGGGGGTTTCTGGGACCGGGGTGGGACCTGCGGCTACCACTGGAGCGGCGACCGGGGCCGTCACCACCGGCAAGGGAGCGGCGAGAGGCCCAAGGGCAGTATTAACGGTTCCTTTGCGGATATTTAGCTCTAAATCTGCACTTTTCAGGCTAAATTCACTGATATCCGTTGCTGCCAATGTTTTGATCAGTTCTCGAATTTCGTTGTAATCAATAGTCACCGCTCTGAAATCCCCTCGCAAATAAAAAGCAACAAATCCAAATTCGCACCCACCAAACTATCGATTTTTCCCATCTAGCGGCTAAGTTTTGGGAAACAGGCTCAGAAACACTGGCTTTAGTCCTAAACCCGTCCCTAAGCCCTCATTTCTGGGCTTCTCATCACAATTATTCTCGTCCCAGATAGGAACCGTCCCGGGTGTCCACTTTGATCCTTTCACCGATAGAAATAAACAGGGGAACCATCACCTGCGCTCCCGTTTCTACGATCGCCGGTTTCGTGCCACCGGTGGCCGTATCTCCCTTGACTCCCGGATCCGTATCGGTGATTTCCAAGATTACCGAGGTGGGCAATTCTATGTCTAACACTTGATCATTCCAAAAGAGAATATTGACTTCCATTCCTTCCTTCAGATACTTGGCTCGATCGCCCATTTGTACCGGGGTGAGAGTTGCTTCCTCAAAAGTCTCCATGTCCATGAAGACAAACTGATCGCCTTCTTTGTAGGTGTGCTGCATGGTACGCTTTTCGATCGTGGCTGAGGGCAAGGTTTCCCCCGCCCGGAACGTCCGTTCTACCACGTTGCCGGTCTGAACATTTTTTAACTTGGTTCGCACGAAGGCCGATCCCTTGCCCGGTTTAACGTGCAGGAATTCCACCACCCGCCAGACAGAGCCATCTATCTCGATGGTCGTGCCACTCCGAAAGTCGTTACTCGAAATCATGAAATGCTGTTTAGGCCAAGAAAGATCAACATTCCATTTTACATACTTCCTGTACCCGAAAAAACTTTTTTCCCGTCCGTACAGGTAAGGGGGAGGTGGGAGGTGGGGCAAGCAAGGGACAAAAGCTAATCACTTAAGTACCTAATAGCATTTTTCACCCTGAAACCTCGATTTTTAGTACAATATTACTGCAATACTAAAAGCAGTGAACAAATAAACAGCGATGATCACCGGCGAATTAAAATCCAAAATAGATAAACTTTGGACAACCTTCTGGAATAACGGCATTAGTAACCCGCTTTCGGTAATCGAGCAGATTTCCTATTTACTCTTTATCAAGCGCCTAGATGACCTAGAACTAGCTAAGGAGCGTAGGTCCCAAAGATTAGGCGAAAACCTCGAAAATCCCACCTTTACCCCCAGCCAACAGCATATCCGTTGGTCGCACTTCAAAAATATCGATGATGGGGAGACAATGCTCCAGATTGTCCGGGATGAAGCGTTTCCCTTTATCAAAGATCTGGGGCAATTGTCCAAGGGTAGCACCTACGCTAAACACATGAAGGACGCGGTGTTTCTCGTCGCCTCCCCGGCGCTGCTGGCCACGGTAATCGAACAAATTGAAAAAATCCCGATGGAGGATCGGGACACCAAAGGCGACCTTTACGAGTATATGCTCTCGAAACTGAGTACAGCCGGGACTAACGGACAGTTTCGCACACCGCGCCATATTATCAAAATGATGGTGGAGTTATTAGCGCCGGGACCCCGGGAAGTTATCTGTGATCCGGCCTGTGGCACAGGAGGCTTTTTAGTAGCGGCTGCCGAGTATGTGCGGGAGTTAAAGGACAGCGAGGGAGGACGTTTGCTCCATGAACGCGGCAACCTAGAGCATTTCAATAACCAAATGTTCCACGGTTTTGATTTCGATGCGACGATGTTACGCATTGGCAGCATGAACCTGATGTTACACGGTATCGAGCAGCCGATTATCGAGGCCCGGGATTCCCTATCGGAGGATCACGCCGGGGTAGAGGATATAGCGGTGTGCAGTCGTATGAGGTACAGTGTCACGAGCTATAAACCATGCTAGGCAAAGCTTGGTCTGTATCTCACTCAAGCGCTTACCGCTATAGTTTTACGATGATTCTGGCTAATCCACCGTTTAAGGGTTCGGTGCAGAAGTCCACTATTGCCAAGGATTTATCGAAAATCATTGACACCACTAAAACCGAGTTATTATTCATGTCCCTGTTTTTGCGCTTGCTGAAGACGGGGGGAAAAGGTGCGGTAATTGTGCCGGATGGGGTGCTATTTGGCTCGTCCAAGGCCCATAAGGACATCCGCACCATCTTGGTAGAAGAACATAAGCTAGAGGGGGTGATATCGATGCCGTCGGGGGTGTTTAAACCTTACGCGGGGGTATCTACCGCAATCCTGATTTTTACGAAGCTGGGGGTAAGGGAAAAGGGGACTGACTTCGTTTGGTTTTATGACATGGTGGCGGATGGTTTCTCTCTCGATGATAAGCGCCAACCGATTGCCGATAATGATATCCCGGACTTGCTGCGCTGTTGGCAGCAACGCGACTCCGCTAAGGATACCAATCGCCAAGGGAAGGCGTTTTTTGTGCCTCGCGAGGAGATTCAGGCCAATGCTTATGATCTATCAATTAACCGTTATAAGGAGATAGAGTACGAGGAAGTGAGCTATGAGCCGCCGAAGGTGATTTTACAGAAGTTAAGGGCTTTAGAGGCTGATATTCGTCAGGATTTGGACGCATTAGAGGAGATGTTAGGAGATTAGGAGATGAAAAATCTACAGCCATTAGACCTACATCCTCTCAAAACCGAATCCGAGTATGAGGCCGCTTTACTGGAGATTGAGTCGCTTCTGGAAGTACCTCCGGGGACACCGGAAGCAGCGCGCTTAGATTTGCTTGCCACACTGGTTGATGCCTATGAACAGGAACATTTTCCCATCCCTCTACCGGATCCTATCGAAGCGGTCAACCGAAAGGATATTTGATTTATGCTGAGAAATAAGATTTGTCGGCATTTAGATTCCAAGAGAGTGGTGGGTTACGCTATCGCTAACCCACCCTACCCATTGAAGGGAGAAGAGTTCATGGTAGGGTGAGTTAGACGGCAACAATCTAGGCGTTAAAGTCAATCTAACAATCCGTCGTAACCCACCGCTTTAGTCCACCGAAAGGATATTTGATTTATGCTGAGAAATAAGATTTGTCGGCATTTAGAGGGGATGTGATGACTGTAACGACAAAGCAACAGGTAATCAGTCTGCTAGAGCAAAATCAAGCCGAATTACGGCGATTGGGAGTTAGTCGCTGTGGTTTGTTCGGATCTTTTCGGACAGAGCAGACGACAGAGAAGAGCGATGTGGATATTTTGGTGGTGTTTCAACCCAAGATGAAGACGTTTAATAATTTTATGGATTTATGTTTCTTTTTGGAGGACTTGTTTGGTCGGAGTGTGGATCTGGTTACACCTGAGTCGTTGAGTCCTTTTTTTGGACAACGAATTCTCGATGAGGTGGAATATGTCCCGTTCTCCTAAAGACTATTTGCAACATATTTTACAGGAGACGGCGTTTATTTTGGAGCATTCTCAAGGGCTAACCCAAGATGCTTTTTTCAAGGATGAACTGCTGAAAAGGGCTTTTGTGAGAAGTCTGGAGATTATTGGAGAAGCGTCTAAAAATTTGCCAGATGAGTTTAGGCAAAGAAACCCGCAGGTACCTTGGAGAGGAATGGCAGGAATGCGAGATAGATTGATCCATGTCTATTTTGGAGTTGATTATGAGGTTGTTTGGGATGTGATTGTCAATCAAATTTCTGGCTTGCATCAGGAAGTTGAACGATTGATCAATGAGCATCAAAGTCAATGATCTGGTAGGGTGGGTTAGACGGCAACAATCTAGGCGTTAAAGTCAATCTAACAATCCGTCGTAACCCACCGCTTTAGTCCACCGAAAGGATATTTGATTTATGCTGAGAAATAAGATTTGTCGGCATTTAGATTCCAAGAGAGTGGTGGGTTACGCTATCGCTAACCCACCCTACCCATTGAAGGGAGAAGAGTTCATAGTAGGGTGGGTTAGACGGCAACAATCTAGGCGTTAAAGTCAATCTAACAATCCGTCGTAACCCACCGCACCCACCGCTTTAGTCAACCGAAAGGATGTTTGATTTATGTTTGAAAATAAGATTGATCAGGTTTTACGCGCGTTAAAGGAGATGTTGGGATGAAGGATTGGCCATCTGTCGCACTAGGCGATATTTTTGAAATTGCTCGTGGTGGTTCGCCAAGACCGATTCAGAATTTTCTGACAGAAGAACCTGACGGTGTAAACTGGGTAATGATTGGTGATGCTTCGGATAGTTCAAAATACATTACACACACTAAAAAGCGCATTTTGAAGACTGGTGTTAAGAATTCACGCATGGTCTATCCGGGTGATTTTTTACTTACGAATTCCATGAGCTTTGGCCACCCTTATATCATGAAAACATCTGGTTGTATTCATGATGGATGGCTTGTTTTAAGTAATAAAAAAGGTGTTATTGATCAAGATTATTTTTATCATCTACTAGGTTCTGATCTATAGCGGTAAGCGCTTGAGTGAGATACAGACCAAGCTTTGCCTAGCATGGTTTATAGCTCGTGACACTGTACCTCATACGACTGCACACCGCTATAATATATGCAGAGTTTTCCCGTCTTGCTTCTGGTTCAACTGTAAAGAACTTAAATATTGAGATAGTTAAAGGGATTAAGGTATCCCTCCCACCCCTCGAAGAACAGCGAAGAATTGCGGCAATTTTAGATAAAGCGGATGGGGTGCGACGCAAGCGCAAGGAGGCAATTCGGTTGACTGAGGAGTTGTTAAAATCGACTTTCCTAGAGATGTTCGGTGATCCTGTTACTAATCCGAAAGGGTGGGAGATAAAAACGATTGAGGATATTACTGTAAATCAGAAAGGTGCCATTAAGCGCGGACCATTTGGTGGTGCATTGAAAAAAGATATTTTCACTCAAGTAGGGTTCCTCGTTTACGAGCAATATCACGCACTAAATAATGATTTTTCGTTTGAAAGATACTACATTGACGAAGATAAATTTGAGGAGATGAAAGGATTTGAAGTAAAACCAGGGGATATTATTATTAGTTGCTCAGGTGTTTATCTTGGTAAGTTGGCAATCGTACCTGAAAATGCAAAGCCAGGTATTATCAATCAAGCTTTGTTGAGGATCACACTGAATCAGAGAAAAATGAATAACTATTTCTTTGTATACCATTTTAGTCACGAAAGTTTCCGTGCCAAGTTCTTTGCGGCTAATAGAGGATCGGGAGTACCAAATTTCCCTCCGATTAGTGAATTCAAGACATTCCCATTTATTGTTCCTCCAATTGAGGAACAGAATAAGTTCTCAGCTAGACTTCAGCAGATTCAAGGCTTTCGATCAAAAGCCTACGAGGGTATCAAAGAATCCGAAAATCTCTTTAATTCCCTTTTACAAAAGGCATTTAGGGGGGAACTGTAGCCATGGCAGCCGGCGGATTACTGCCATAATCTTGTGGGAAATGCCATTAAAAAAGACCGTTGGACAATTAACCAAGATTCCTATCATCTCACACTGTCACGCGGGAAAACCCTAGATAAAATAACCGGCTCTTCTCGACTTTGTGTGATAAGTTTAAATTATATAGGATCGATCGATCTTTGTGTCCTTTGTGTCTTTGTGGTTCGTTCCACCCCCTCGCTAGGAGAAATGTATCTTAGAATACATTTTACCCACCAAACCTAGGAGAGCCAATAACCGAACTTGCTGTTTTTTTATATAACTGTTAAACAATAACCAAGTAAAATATAAGTAGCTGGTTATAATTAAATTAAAAATGGATTTTAGGTTCGATCCCCCCTGCCCCCCTTGATAAGGGGGGTGCCGATAGGCGGGGGGATCCCCCTTAATAAGGGGGGCATCTGATAATTTTTAACGCCTACCTACTTATACAATTGTTAAACAATAATCAGGTAAAATATAGAGATAGCCAAAACTTTGGGAATAATAAAGTTATAGACTGGGGAGCGCAATATGGACTCAAACTTCTCCTTCCTGCGAGATCAATTCCCGACAATCTACGAACACGCCGCCAACGCGGAGAAACTCGTTTTCTCCGTCCCCCGGGCCAGTTGCTTCTATACCCGTTTTGTCCTAGAACAAATGGTCTGCTGGCTCTATGAAAACGACCCCTACCTGCAACCGCCCCGGGAAAGTAACCTAGGCGCTCTCATCCACGAGCAAACCTTTAAAGATAACCTTAAACCAGGACTTTTCGGCAAAATTCGCACCATCCACAAAGTCGGCAACAACGCCGCCCACGATACCAGCCTCATCAGTGAACGGGACTCCCTGCACCTGATCGAGGAACTATTTCATCTCACCTACTGGCTCGTGCGCTACTATGGGCAGAATGGGCGAAAATTGGGCGATATTAGCTTTGATCGCCAGAAGATACCCCCGGCCGCACCCCCCGCTCCCAAACAACTGCAAGACCTGGAAAAACGCCTGTCCCAAAGCGATGCCCTGCGCCAATTGGCCGAAGCAAAACAGCGCCAAACCGAGGCCGAACTCGCAGCCGCTAGGGCCGAACGGGATGCCCTCCTTGCCCAAAATCGAGCGATCGCTGACCGGCACGACTACAACGAAGCCGACACCCGCCGCTACCTGATCGATGTACTACTCCAAGAAGCCGGCTGGGATACCAAAGCCCCCAACGCCACAGAGTTCGAGGTGTGGGGGATGCCCATCCAACAAGCGGGGGATACCGGACGCGGTTTCGTCGATTATGTACTATGGGGTGACGACGGCAAACCCCTCGCCCTCGTGGAGGCAAAACGCACCAGCAAAAGCCCCGACAGCGGACAAGATCAGGCCAAACTCTACGCCGACTGCTTAGAAAAAAACTACAACCAACGCCCCGTTATTTTCTACAGCAACGGCTATGAAACCTATCTCTGGGATGATCTCGCCTATCCCCCCCGTCCCGTCCTCGGTTTCCTGCGAAAAACCGAGCTAGAACGGCTAATTTTCCGCCGTTCCCACCGTAAACGCCTCAGCAACACCGCCATTAACGAGGATATCGTCGGCCGCCCCTACCAGAAAGAGGCCATCCGCCGCATTACCGAAACTTTTGAAGAAAAGTGCGCCCGTAAGTCCCTGTTGGTTATGGCCACCGGAACCGGTAAAACCCGAACTGCGATCGCATTGGTGGAACTGCTCAAGAGCGCCAATTGGGTAAACCGAGTCCTGTTTCTGGCCGATCGCAATGCCCTATTAAAGCAAGCCTATCGAGCCTTTCAGCGGCATCTACCCAGCGTTACCGTCCTGCATCTGACCCGCAGCAAGGACGTGACGGGGGCTAACGTCCTCTTCTCCACCTATCAAACCATGCTCAACGCCATCGATCGCATGGATGCAGAGGGGCGAATCTTTGGGGTGGGTTATTTTGACCTAGTGATCGTCGATGAAGCCCATCGCTCCATTTATCAGAAATACGGCGAAATATTCGATTATTTCGATGCCCTGCTGGTGGGGCTAACTGCCACGCCGCGCTCGGAAATAGACCGGGACACCTACCGCATTTTCCAGCTACCCCAGGGCGTGCCTACCTTCGCCTACGAGTTAAATGATGCCGTTAGGGATGGCCACCTCGTCCCCCCCAAGGGCGTTACCGTACCGTTTAAGTTTCTGCGTACTGGGGTGAAATACAGCGATCTAACCCCGGAGGAGCGGCTAGACTACGAGGAGAAGTTCCGGGACGAGGAAAGCGGCGAACTACCGCAGGCAATTAACGCAGCTGCCTTTAATGACTGGTTGTTCAATATCGACACCGTGGATCAAGCATTAGAATTATTGATGCAACGGGGGCTAAAGGTCAACAGTGGCGATCGATTGGGTAAAACGATTATTTTTGCCCGTAATCACCGACACGCCCAATGTATCTGCGATCGCTTTAACAGTAACTATCCTCACTACAAAGGTCATTTCGCCAAAATTATTGACAGTCACGACAATTACGCCCAGAGTCTGCTCGATGACTTCAGCGAAGCCAACAAAGAACCGATTTTGGCCGTCTCGGTGGATATGCTCGATACCGGCGTAGATGTGCCGGAAGTGGTCAATTTGGTGTTTTTTAAGCCCGTATTCTCCCGGGTGAAGTTCAATCAGATGATCGGGCGCGGGACCCGTCTCTGTCAGGATTTGTTCGGGCCTGGCAACCATAAAACCGAGTTTCTGGTCTTCGACCTCTGCGGGAATTTCGAGTATTTCGAGCAGGATATCGATGAAACAAGCCAGAAAATACCCGAAAGCCTCACCAGTCGCCTAGTGAAACATCGCCTCGAGTTGGCAACCCGTCTCGCTCCCGCCAAGCAAAGCGCGACACCTAGGGCGAGAGAGCAGTCCTCTACTTACAAAGTCGAGCGGGCCGGCGACCTATACACGAGTTTGCTCGATGCACTCCATCAACACATCGCCACCATGCCCCGGGATAATTTCCTCGTGCGTCGTCGCTTGCCGCAGGTGGAAACCTTTAGTCAGCGTCAGCGTTGGAACAACCTCAGTCAGGAGGACGCGGCCACCATTGCCGACTCCTTGGCCGGTTTACCCAATGGTTTGCCCAATGAGGACCCCCTGTCCAAGGAATTTGACCTTCTCTGTGTGAAACTGCAATTGGCCATTCTCAAGGTATCCCGTAGCTATGAGCGATTGCGGGACAAAGTGCGGGATATTCTCGGTCAACTGGAGACTAAACCCGATATACCGATGATTAAGGGGCAATTGGCCTTTATTCGCGAGGTGCAGGACGAAAGCTGGTGGACCAGAGCAACGCCGTCAATGGTGGAGGGGATTCGGGTGCGTGTCCGGGATCTGGTCAAGTTTATCGATCGCCAAAAGCAGCAGATCGTGATCACCGATTTTGTCGATGAGATGGGGGAGGTGCAGATTGTCGATATTCCCACCCATCAGACCGGTTTTAGTCGCGAACAGTATCGCCGGAAAGTCGAGTCCTATATCCGTCAGCATCAGGATCACCTTGCGATCGCTAAGTTGCGGCGCAATATCCCCCTAACGGACAGGGATTTATCTGCTCTAGAGGAGATGCTATTTTCGGCCGCAGAAATTGAGAGCCGTCAGCGTTTTGAGGAGGTCTTTGGCCGGACGAAAAGCCTCAAGCTCCTGATCCTGGAAATCGTCGGACTCGATCCCGCAGGGATCTGCGTAGCGGCACGCCAGGCGGCTAAACAAGCTTTTGCCCGTTATTTGCAGGGGACAAACTTCTCGGCCAATCAAATCCGTTTTATCGAAAATATCATCGATATCCTCACTAAAAACGGAGTTATCAATCCGGGGGCGCTCTACGAGCCTCCCTTTACCGATAACCATCCCGAAGGTCTAGATGGGATGTTTAATGATCGGGAAGCTGATCGGATCGTCTCGATTTTGCGCTCGTTTAATGAGTCCGTTGATGCGGTCTAAGAGCAAGCGCGTACTACTATAAAATAAGAGCATGAAAACTGACACGATTTTTTATCAACTCTTTCAATCTTTCCCCTCTATCTTCTTTGAATTAATTCAACTCCCTATCACCGAGGCGAATAACTACCGCTTTGACTCAGTGGAAGTCAAACAACTTTCCTTTCGTCTTGATGGAGTCTTTCTGCCTCAAAATAATCACCCCCAGACTCCTATCTACTTCTGTGAGGTACAATTTCAAGAAGATGAGGCTTTTTATCAGCGCTTTTTCACCGAAATATTCTTATATCTCAGTAAAACTGACTTAACCAATGATTGGCGGGGTGTGATTGTCTATCCTAACCCTCAAGTAGAAACCGATAAAGTTCAACGCTATCGGGAACTCCTCAACTCCGAGCGAGTGAGACGGATTTATCTGAATGAATTA
The DNA here is from genome assembly GCF_020246295.1 of Microcystis sp. M090S1. NCBI lineage: Bacteria > Bacillati > Cyanobacteriota > Cyanophyceae > Chroococcales > Microcystaceae > Microcystis > Microcystis sp. M090S1. Next base: position 15,843 of record NZ_JADBTF010000371.1, read on the forward strand.
GAAAACATTCCTCAAACTTCGATTGGTTTAGCTACAGTCCAATTAATCACCCTATCTAAAGCAAAAGCGATTGATAGCACCCGAAAATTAATCCAAAGAGTGCGGGAAGAATTAACCCCCGACCAAAAACCGCAAGAACTCTTACAATTAATAGAGACGATTCTCGTTTATAAGTTACCGCTTCTCAATCGTCGGGAGATAGAAACTATGTTTAGTTTAGATGAATTAAAACAAACTCAGTATTTTCAAGATGTGCGCGAGGAAGGTCGTCAGGAAGGTCGTCAGGAAGGTCGTCAGGAAGGTCGTCAGGAAGGCAGACTAAACAAAGCATTAGAGGCGGTCCCTCGTTTGTTAGCATTAGGGTTAAGCGTTGAGCAAGTCGCATCCGCCTTAGAATTAGAGGTTAAACAGGTTAGAGCTATACAAAACGGGACATAATCTCCTTATGTCCTCATGTCTAGGAGGTTCTGTTATACTAAATCCTGTTTGATTTGATTGATTCAAGCTAATGTTATGGCTAATACTGGGAAAAGTTAAGATTTATACCCCATAGTTGACATCCTCACCGCCGTAAACGGACGGTGATTCCCAAACCTCACGATTTAGGTTTCTGCTTCTTTCCCTTGCGGGGTTCCGCACCTGCCTTAACAGATTTACTCTGTTCTGGTCTTATGAGCGATTAAAAGCAATAATCTCCGCCATTCTACCCCCCCCGAATTTGTCAAGTATTCTCCGTTTTTTATTGATGAATACGGAAAAAGCCCATCAGGGAGAGAGTGGAAGGGTTAGAAAGTTGAGATTTAACGAGTCCGTTGATGCGGTCTAAGAGCAAGCGCGGATGAAGAAATAAATGGCCATCAGTAGCAGAAAAATATAAAAAGTAATCCGCACCAATCGATCGGGTAATTTCGGTAAAAAACGAGTGGTTACTTGTACACCTATAGAACCACCGATACCTAAAATAATCCCTTGTAGATAAAGAATATAACCGGCTTGGGCATGAGCGAAACAGGCGGCGATCGAATTGAGTAAAACCACACCTAAACTGGTGACAATGGCGATTTTGATCTTTTCTGCCAAAAAAATCATCTGTAGTGGCACCATGATCGCCCCACCGCCAATTCCGAAAATACCGGCTAGAAATCCAGCGATTCCTCCGGTTAGCAGACGGGCTAGATTAGGATGCAATCTAATGGCAGAAACTGGCTCTTTTTGGCTTAAATTTTGCTTGAGATTGGTTAAATAGATATTGAGCAGTAAAAAACAACCAAAAGCCGCTTCTAGGAGGTGTTTGGGGCTATATTTGACCAGATAGACCCCGATAAATGCCGTAAAAATCCCAGGTAAACCTAAGAGGAGAACTCGCTGCCATTTGAGGGAACCTAATCGCCAATTTTGGATCGTACCCCCTAGGGAAGTGAAAACGATCGCTAAACTGCTGGTAGCCACCGATTCTCCGTAACTGTAGCCCAAATTTAACAGGATCGCCACGGAGATAGTGCCACCCCCAATACCGAATAAACCCGCTAATAAGCCCGAAAAAACGCCTGTTATCAGTAAAATTAAGTAATAGTCTGCCATTATCTTCGTTTCATGGCCTTGAAGGGTCTGAATTTGCTATCATACATAGGGGCAATGGTAGAACATTTTCTCGAAGAAAGGGCTATTAACTAAAATTTAGTGATCAATGGGGCTAAATTATTGACAATCACCTGATATTTTTTCTGATTTAATTACCTAAAATGTCGGATGAATGCCCCCGCTAAATTTTTCGACAAGATAATCACCTTTGCGGGGGATGAAATCTGACCAGAATATTAACTGCGAAGCACGATTTTAATTCTACCATTTGTAGGTAAACTGTGTTATACTTAATTTATCCAAGGTCGAGGATTAATCAATGCTAGTCGTAGAAGCCAAGTTAAAAAACGGAACCCCAGAGCAATATCACCAGCTTGATGAAGCTATCAAAACTTCTCAGTTTGTGCGTAACTCTTGTGTTCGTTATTGGATGGACAATAAGGGGACAACCCGCAATGATCTCCAAAAGCTTTGTGCTGTACTAGCAGACAACAAAGAAACACCTTGGGTGAATAAATTAAACTCCCAAGCTCGTCAATCGGCTGCTGATAGAGCCTGGCAATCAATTACTAGGTTTTACCATAATTGTCATGCTAAGATACCAGGGAAAAAGGGGTTTCCTCGGTTCAAAAAGCATAGCCGTTCGGTTGAATACAAACTAACAGGCTACAAACTATCTGATAATCGACGTAAAATCAGATTTACTGACGGTTTTAAAGCAGGAGAATTTGATTTATGGTGTAGTCAAAAAACCTTAGTTTATTATTCAGAACAACAGATTAAACGAGTAAGAGTTGTTAGACGTGCTGACGGTTATTATTGCCAGTTTTTGATTGACGTAGAACGGCAAGAATACCATAAACCAACGGGACAAATAACAGGAATTGACTTAGGTTTAAAAGAGTTTTATA
>NZ_JADBTF010000372.1:0-3107 GCF_020246295.1 Microcystis sp. M090S1
ATTACTGTTTTAAGTTGGGAAAAGTCTATGGAGATGGACACATTCATTTTTGCCGTCCTACAAAAAATCATTAGCATTTGGATACTGCTAACATTGTACAGCGATCGCGTTGGTACTAAACAATCGGCGATCGCTCTTGCTTGAGGATGCTGATTATGATGGGCGATCGCTGTCAATGTTACAGAAAATTGCTGGCGCTCTCAATCAAAAAGTTGAAATTAAGTTTTCAGCGATCGCTCCTTGAGACAAGTTTGGTATGGTCGCTGTTTTAGATTTTAGGGAATTAAGTGTGAAAATAATCTCCAAAATTTATGTTGGTCAAAATCCAGATCTTATTCGGCTTAGGTTATGAGTATTTTAGATGCTCGTATTTATTGAATGGTGAATCTTCATATCTCAGTGCAATCGCTATTTCAGAGATTATGCCAATGCTGAGTCTTGAAGAAACAAACATGATACGATGTATATTAAAGTCAAATAAATGGCAAAAACATCATGCTAAATATAAAAATTAGTAATTGCAACAATATCGCTTCTGCTACAGTCAACATTGCTGAAGAATCTTTAAATATTTACTATGCAACTAATGGAACTGGAAAATCAACAATTGCAAAGGCGATTAATCTTGCTGCAAGTTCTGGAAATCCTTCTGTATTGAAGCCATTTGGGAGTAGTCTCAACCCATCTATTGAAAAACCTGAAAGCATAAATGAAGTGCTATAGTTTAACGAAGATTTTGTGAATTCGATTCTTTTTCAAGAAAGTGAAGTAATTAAAAATGCTTTTGATGTCTTTATAAAAACTCCACAATATGACGAGCACGAACAATCTGTCAGTGAAAGATTGAGAGATATTCGTACTTACACACAAACGAATGATGTCTTAACCAAAATAATTTCTGTAGGAAAATCTGTTTTATCAAAATTTACATTAACAAATTCAAGTGACTTAAAGAAAGCAGGATTGCTAAAAAGCTTGATAAGTGTAGATAGTATATTTGAATTACCTGATGATATTAAAAAGTTTCAACCTTTAATGGATAAAGAATACAGTATCGAATGGACTGGTTGGAAAAACGAAGGCTTTAAGTATGATGATCTTTGCATTTGTCCTTTCTGTACAAATAATTTAGACGAAAATCATGAAATCGAAAAGAAATTATTTGTTTCATCATACACAAAATCTAATATAAAAAATATAAAAGAAATGATTTCATATTTTGATGACGTTAGAGAATATATGGATGAAGGTAAAAGTGAAAATTTATATAGCTGCATAAAAAATACTAAAGATGAGGAAACTATTATTCTCTGGATAAAGCGTTTCCGTGCTGATCTGGAGTTCTTAGTTAAGAAAGTAGAAAATGTTTTAAAATTCAATTCTTTTAATATAAAAAGAGAAGATATATCAACGCTAGACGAAAAAATAAAGGAATTAAAAATAGACTTCCTTGTTTTAGAAATTTTTAATAATGCAAAGGTGAAAGAAGTTATTGATTCTATTAATAGTCAACTTGAACTAATTTTAAATGATATATTGCTTCTTAAAAGGGATATCGGTCAACTTAAAGGATTAATCAATTCAGCTACGGAAAAAGCAACTCAAGATATTAATGAATTCCTTTATATGTCTGGAGTTAATTATCGTTTAGAGATATCTGTTGAATCTGAAAATAACACAAAAACCACACTAAAATATGTTGCACAAAATGAAGATGAAAATATTGTGCAAGTACAAAATATAAAGTCGCATTTAAGTTGGGGTGAGAGAAATGCTTTTGCTTTAGTTCTATTTATGCATCACGCTATTAGTAAAAACCCTAGCATTATTGTCTTAGATGATCCTATTTCATCATTTGATAGTAATAAGAAATATGCAATTATTAATCGTCTTTTTGTAAATGAACCAAACAGGAAGAGCTTTTTTAAAAAAACAGTGTTAATGTTAACGCATGATTTTCAGCCAGTAATCGACTTCATTGTAAATAACAAACCAAATAGTGCATACGTCAAGGCTTCTTTCTTGAAGAATAGCAAAGGTATTATAACTGAGACTCCAATAACCCAAGATGATATAAAGGCTCTTCCAATATTATTGGTGGAAAACTCAAAAGATGAATCTTTGAATAAAGTTCACAGAATTGTAAGCTTAAGAAAGTTTTTAGAGATTTCACCTCAAAGTGAGCCTCAAAAATTGGCTTATAATTTACTATCTTGCTTATTGCATGGAAATCAAACACCTACTTATAGAGACGAAACTGTGATACTTCCAACAGATGTAACGTCAGGTGAACTGCTGATAAAAGGTTATATAGCTGATTTTAATTACACACAATATGTAAATGAGGTATTTAATAAAAATAGTTTAATTCAATTGTTCATCTCAGAAAACAATATGTATTTTCGACTCCAAGTATTTAGGACTTTAGTTGTAATAATGAACTTGAAATCAAAAATAACTAATGATCCATTAATGAAATATATTGATGAGCAATTCCATGTTGAAAATGATTATATTTGCTCTCTTAATTTTGACAAATATAATACTGTCCCCGATTTTGTGATTCCAGAATGTATTAAATTCTTACAAAAGGAAAATGTAATGTCTGTATCACCTTAACTCATCAAAAATTTCTATGCTCTCTCAACAGCTTGAAGACAAATCACAACATCTAGAAACTAGAGTAGCCGCACTAGAAACAGAACTCGCGCAAATGCGACAGATGCTATCTGTATTTGTTCAGAAAAAAACACCTTGGTGGTTAAAAGTCGCAGGTAGCTTTGAAAACGATCCCACCTTTGACGAAGCAAATCGCCTCGGTCAAGAATGGCGCAAATCTGTCGAATAGAACATCATGTATATTTTTGACACCGATCATCTCAGCCTCATTCAGCGCAATGGACAAGAAGGAAAGCGAATCTTAGCCAAGCTTGCAGAAATAGAAGATCCTGAAGTTGCCGTTACCGTCATTACCTACGAAGAGCAGATTAGAGGAAGACTTGCTTTTTTAGCTAAAGCAAAAACATTAGACGAACAAATCTTTGCCTATCAAGGATTACAGCAACTAGCAATCAATTACCAAGCGATCGCCATTATCCCTTTTAGCC
>NZ_JADBTF010000373.1:0-10484 GCF_020246295.1 Microcystis sp. M090S1
GGGCCTCAGTTCTTTCAAATAACTTGTAAATATCGGCGATCGTTACAGCGTCTGACATAGGAAGATTCTTCAAGCTTGAGAAGTCTAGTCCCATTCTAGCGACTTGGCCCAGAAAAAATGTCCCTAGCTTCTCATCCGTGTTTTTTCAATCAATTATTGACTATCAACTAATCAGCGATCGCAGTTTAAGGGGAAGGGGTCAAAGGTCAAAAGGCGATCGCGGTCAATGGATAATAGGCAATTGACAATGGATAATTATCAACTATTCATTATCAACTATCAATTAAAAATGCGATCGCAGTTTGAATTTTGGGGGAAAGGGATTAAGGGCGATCGCGGTTTTAGCTCCTGGGATTGAGTCGAACACTTATACCATCAAGGTATTGGGTTAGCAATCAAGCTATAATTAGCCAATGAACAAAAAACAGCGAAAAACCTATGACGCTATTTTTGCCGATCCCATCCGCCGTAACATCGTTTGGGATGATATCCTTAACTTAATTCAGTCGTTAGGAGGTAATATTACTCAAGGCGATGGCTCAAGAGTGCGATTTGACCTTAACAAAATTTCCCTTAACATTCATTCCCCTCACCCCCAAAAAGAACTCAAAAGATACCAAATTAAAGCTCTTCGTGAATTTTTAATTAAAGCAGGAGTAAATTAATGCAATACAAAGGCTATGAAGCTGTGATTGAATACGATGAAAACGATCGCTTATTTTTTGGTCGTGTCATCAACATAGAAGATATTATCGTTTTTGATGGTCTTTCCGTTGATGAACTAGAACAAGCTTTTAAAACCGTCATTGAACAATACTTAACGGATTGTCAAACCCTGAATAAAAACCCTAATCAACCGACTTATTCCTTATCTTCCCATGAGCGGTGAATAGATAGCTTTATGAGAAAATAGAAAGGTAGAAGGTAGGTTGGGTTGACGACTGTTACCCAACACCCCATCCGATAACCGGGCAAAATCATTGATAATTATTTGATAATAGGACATTAGTTGGGTTTCTACACTCGTCTTTAATGATGGTGGGTTATATAATTTAAAATTCTGAGGTAAATCATGCAACTAAAACTAACAAAAATATTCCAGAAAGTTCCCGAAGGCTATATTGGTTTTGTCGAAGAATTGCCAGGAGCTAATACTCAAGGAGAGACTCTAGAAGAAACTAGAAGCAATTTAGAGGAAGCAATTGAGCTAGTCTTAGAAGCTAATCGTATATTAGCTGAAGAGCAACTGCAAGGACAAGAAGTGATTCGAGAGTCTGTTACTTTCTTGGCCGCATGAAACGCAGAAACTTAAGCGGGTTTAGTATAAAATGTTGCTTGGTAAAAATGCTATAATCCAAGTCTAACAAGGATTTGAGTCAAAGTATTCGAGTCGCACAGATTGTTATGGATTATATTACCTCCGGTTGGTCTGTGGAAGAAATATGCCGACAGCACCCTTAATTTAAAGTCAACCGAAGCTCATGCGGCCATGGGCTACTATTTTAATCATCAGGAAGAAATTGACTGGGAAATCACCCAAGAATGGGATCAGATACAGGTTAGCATGACGCGAATAGCTAAATCACCTTTTTCCACCGGGGTGAAAGAAGTGACTTTTTCCCCGCCCTTCCCCCGAATGTACCCCGTAACTGATATAAGTAGAGATGTAGGTCTATAACCAAAATTGCCGCATCAGTTCGGTTAGGTGACTGTTTTTCGCTTGTCTAGGAGGGTAGATATGCTCAACGAATTAATTTATGAAGGATTAGGTTTAAGTGCTGTTTTCGGAGGACTATTCCTCTGGTCGCGCTCTAGTCTCGTCAGCAAAAATACCTCCCTTTTAGCCGCACAAGCGCAATTACAGCAAAGTAGCTCAGATTTGTTGGCTCAAGTCAAGGGTTTAGAAGTGGTGCAATCAGATTTAAAAGACGAAAATCAGCAGCTGCACGCCAAAATAATTTACATAGAACAACATTCCGCCCAATTACAGCACAAAGCTACGGATTTAGAAAATTCTCTCCAGTCCCTCCAGCAAGCTGTCCACATAGGTGAGAGTGAAATCGAACACCTGAAAACCACCGCTAAGGAAATAGAAGCGGAGAAAGCTGGTCTGATGGAGCAATTAGAGGGAGAAAAAGCCCAAATTACTAGCCTAGAGGCACAGATTCAAACTTTAGAGCAGCAAAAAGGTGAAATTAACCGTCAATTTGATTTGACCAAAAAACAGACCACCTCTCTCTATAGTCAAATTCAGACCCTAGAACAGGATAAAACTCTCTTACAGCAAGAGCTAGAAAAAGCCGAGGAATTAAGGGCGAAAGTGGCCGATTTAGAGCATAAAAACCAAGAATTAAGCGATTTAGCCGCCCAAATTCCCAGCTGGCAAGGTCAAATTCAAACCTTGGAACAGAATCTGGCTCACCAAACAGAACAGTATGAGCGAGGACAGCAGGAAATAGCCAGCTTACAGGGTCAAATTACCGGGTTAGAGCAGCAAAAAAAGTCTCTCAGCGAAGATTTAGCCGCAAGTCAAACTCGATCGCTCTCTTTAGTCCAAGAATGCGACAATTTAACTATAAAACTCCAAGAAACCGTCGCTCAAGTGGCGGCCATAACCGACGAAAAGGACAGTCTCGGCGCTCATCTCGAAGCAGCTAAACTGGAGTTACAAGCTTTAGAAGTCCAGAAAGGCGAATTATCGGCAGAATTAACCACTGCTTCCGAAAAAAATGCTAATTTAGAAGGGCAATTACAGGAATTAACCCAGTTACCGCAACAATTAGCTGATTCTCAGGCAAAAATTGCTAATTTAGAAGGGCAATTACAGGAATTAACCCAGTTACCGCAACAATTGGCCGATTCTCAGGCAAAAAATGCTAATTTAGAAGGGCAATTACAGGAATTAACCCAGTTACCGCAACAATTGGCCGATTCTCAGGCAAAAATTGCTGATTTAGAAGGGCAATTACAGGAATTAACCCAGTTACCGCAACAGCTAGAAACCTATCGGGAAAACATTTCTAATTTAGAGATTCAACTACACCAGTTAAGTGCCGAAAAAGACCAATTAGAAACCACAACTTCCCGTCATATCGAGGAATTAAGCCAACAAAATCGTCAACTAACTCAAGATTTAGAAGTCAAAAAAACGGAAGCTAAAGCTTTAGAAAAGGAAAAAATTAAGTTTGAGGGTGAGTTAGCAACTAAGCAAAAAGAAATCGCCGCTTTAGAGGTTCAAATTCAAAACCTACAACAAGAAAGAGACGATTTCTCTCCACAAACTGCCCCTATTACCACTAATGAACCAGAAGCAATTATTAGTGAAACTCCGGTAGTAGAAGAACCAGAAACTCCCCCGGCGATTGCCGAGGAAACTCCGGTAGTAGCAGCAGAAAAAATCACGGTTGCCGATACGAGTTTAGAAGTGCAACCCGCAGCGGAGATAGTCCAAACGAGTCAAGAATCCGCAGAAAATCCCCTAAGGGGAAAAAGCGTAGTTATACTAGGAACCTTCAGCAAAATCAGTCGCGAGGAAGCGAAATCATTGATTATTAATGTCGGTGGTACTGTTACCAGTTCCCCCAGTGCGAACACTGATTATATTCTCCTCGGTAAAGCCCCCGGTGAGAAACTCAAAAAGGCTCAAAAATTAGGCATAAAAACCCTTTCAGAAGCCCAATTTCTGCAAATGGTAGAATTACTTTAGCCGTCGGTTGTCAGGAGATAGGGTGATAGGGTTTTGGGGTGATAGGGTGATGAAACAGCTTCCCCACTTCCCCACTTCCCCACTTCCACACTTCCCCACTTCCCCACTTCCCCACTTCCCCACTTCCCCACTTCCCCATTTCCCCACTTCCCCTTCCCTTTATTGCCAAAATCATGAGTCAAAAAATTGCCTTTTTAGGATTAGGAGTGATGGGAGCGCCGATGACGGCTAATCTTGTCCGTCAAGGTTTTGCTGTCAATGCTTGGAATCGTACCCCAGAGGCGCCGGGGATAACCATTGCCGGGGCAGCTGGTGCGAACATTTGTTCTAGTATCGCCGCCGCCGTCAGGGATGCCGAGATTGTCTTTACCTGCGTCGGGGATGTGCCTGACGTGGAAGCGGTAATTTTAGGACCGGGGGGTGTCATGGAATCGGCAGCGGTGGGAACTCTGGTGGTGGATATGAGTACCATTGGCTCTCAAGCCGCTAGGATGATTGGTAAAAAGCTAGAGGAAAATAATCTCCGTTTTCTCGATGCTCCCGTCTCTGGGGGCGATATTGGGGCGAAAAACGGCACTTTAACTATTATGGTGGGAGGGAAAGAAGCGGATTTTCAGACTTGTCTGCCCTGTTTTCAAGCCATGGGCAAAACTATTCGCTGGTGTGGCGAAATCGGCAACGGACAAGCGGTGAAACTCTGTAATCAAGTCTTGGGGGCGGTTCACATGGTGGCGCTATGTGAGGCTCTAAAAATGGCAAAAATTCAAGGATTAGACCCCAATTTAGTCATAGAAGTCTGTAAAACGGGGGCGGCGGGTTCTTGGGCTTTAGAAAATTTGGGACCAAAAATCCTCGCCCAAGATTTACAGCCGGCTTTTATGATTGAACATATCTTAAAAGATTTGCGATTAGTCAAAGAAACTGCCCAGACAGCCGGGGAAATTCTGCCCGGGACAGATTTAGCGGAAACCCTATTTAAAGCAGTAGCGGAATTGGACGAAGGCAAGGGAATTAAACAGGGAACCCAAGCGATGATTCGCGCCTACGATTAGGCCTTTTGTTGACGATAAATATCATCGGTACGGGCAGCCATGATAAAGTCATTTTGATGTAATCCGCCCACGTCATGGGTCCACCAAGAAACGGTAACTTTACCCCATTCTGTCAATAAAGCGGGGTGATGGCCTTCTTTTTCCGCTGCTTCTCCCACGGCATTAGTAAAGGCGATTGCTCCTTGAAAATTGGCAAATTTATAGAGTTTTTGCAGACGGGGAATACCCTCGTATTCTAAGAGATTCCAATCGGGAATTTTAGCCTTTAAAGCGGTAATTTCGTCGGCAGTGATAGGAGAAGAACCCGATTGACAAGGTTGACATTTTTGTTGGGCAAGTTCGGTCATAGGGGTATCAATCCAGATTTTTTACCTTTATTATAGAGGAAAATCCCCCAGAGAAATTTTCTATTCTTCCTCTGACTCTGGAGAACTTACCCAAGGAGTAGAAGATTCGGCAGCTTTCGGGAAAGAAAAAGATTTTTTCGGAGCAGAAGGCAATAATTCCAATTGTCGATTACCGGTTTTATAGCTAGTTTGATTTTTATGCTCTCCCCGTCGTCGTTGGGAGGTTTTTTCCTCCGTGGTATTTTCGGCTATCACTTCATACAAAATCGCCCGTTTATCCTCTTGTTGGCCTTTTCTTAACACCCGTCCTAAACGCTGAATATATTCCCGGGTGGAACCGGTTCCCGATAAAATAATCGCGATGCCCGCTTCCGGCACATCAACCCCTTCATTGAGAACATGGGAAGTCACCAGAATTTTGTATTCTCCCTGACGAAAACGGGTCAGGATTTCATGGCGTTCTTTCACGGGAGTTTGATGGGTTATGGCAGGTATTAAAAAGCTCTCGGAAATGCGGTAAACTGTGGCATTATCGTTGGTAAAAATTAAAATTCGTTCCGGATGGTGTTCACAGATTAACTCGGCTAAAACCCGCAATTTTCCCTGGGTTCCGGAGGATATTTCCTTCGACTCCCGGTGGGCCAACATGGCCCGACGCCCTTCGCTACTTCTGGCACTAATCATGACAAAATTTTGCCAACCATCTAAACCAGACAAACTGAGATTATTTTTTCTTAGAAAATCATTGCGAATTTTAATTGCTTCTTGATATTTTTCCTGTTCTTTGGCAGATAGTTTCACTTTAATTTGAATTATTTCATGATCGGCTAGGGCTTTTCCTGACAAGTCTTGGGGACTTTTTTGATAAACAATTGCACCGATAAGATAATCTAAATCTTGATGACTACCATCACCGCGATCCGGTGTTGCTGTTAAGCCTAAACGATAGGGTGCGATCGAATCTTCCGCTATTTTACGAAAGAAATCCGATGGTAAATGATGACATTCATCAAAAATCAAAAAAGCGTAACGATTGCCAAGAGTTTCTGAATAAATTGCCGCACTTTGATAGGTGGCGATTAAAATAGCACTATTATCCTTAGAACCTCCCCCTAATAATCCCACCTCGGCATCCGGAAAAGCCGCCAACATCTGAGCATACCACTGGTGCATTAAATCAATAGTTGGCACGATAATTAAGGTACTGCGGGGAGTCGATTGTAGAGCTAATTGAGCAAGATAGGTTTTGCCGGCAGCGGTGGGAAGGACAATGACACCCCTTCTCTGGGATTTTTTCCAAGCGATTAACGCTTCCGTTTGGTGGGGGTAGGGTTCCCGTTCAAAACTGGCAATTAATTCTAAATTGTTGAAAGCTTTTGCTTCATCTTGGAAGTTAATGCCCTCCTCCTGTAGGGTTTCCACGAGAGGACGATAATGAAGTGCCAAAATGCGAAATCTTTCAATACGATCATCCCAAGTGGCAAAATCTAGCCATTTTTTCCCTTTTGGTGGTGGATGGAGAATTAAGGTTCCTCGCTCATATTTGAGGGTGGGTAAGCGCATTTTTCAGTTATCAGTTATCAGTAAACAGTTATCAGTAAACAGAACGTAGGTTGGGTTGAAGCATGAAACCCAACGCCCGCTCATGTTACGCTACCGCTAACCCATCCTACAAATAATTGTGCCTCCCTACTTATCAGTAAACAGTAAACAGTAAACAGTATAAGTGAACTGAAAACTTACATCTGATAACTGATAACTGATAACTGATAACTGATTCAAGGCTGACGGCGGCAAGATAGCTTATTGCTAGATCATATGGATCAGGCTAAAAAAATAGAGTGTGAATTAACACACTCTCAGCATATCGAAACAGCCAAAGTTTTGCAATAGATTAAATCTTTTCGGTTAGCTTAGTCAGAACGCGATTGGAACGTTCCACAAAAGCTTGCATTCCCTCGGCATCAAATCCTTTTTGAGCGATTAAAGCTAAATCATAAACGTGCTGACAGAGCATTTTCGCTAATTGCGCCGATGGAGATTCGCCGCTACCGGTAACAATACTTCCCTGACTAATCTGGATAATCTGTTGAATTAGGGGATGATTAGTATTAATCATCAGAATATGTTCTTCGGGGAAAGCCATGGCTTTTTGTTGCATCATTGCCGTCATTTCCTGTAAGCGTCGCATCGCTTCTGGAAGTAAGACAATTGCCGGGGGAGTAGCTTGGGGATCATCGGATTTCAAGGCTTCAGTTTTGATATTGATGCGAGAATTTTCGAGGGCTTTGGCGAAAATTTCTTTGATCAATTCAGACCGGGTTTTATTACTACTGGGATCGATAATTTCACTAGCTTGATCCTGTTCGAGCAGCGTCGAGTCTAATTCAGAATCAACCCGGGTGAATTTTACATCGGAGTATTCTCTTTCTAGGAAAGGAATAAAGTAATTAGTATCGATGAAAGAATCAAAGAAAAGGATTTCTAAACCTTGATTTTTGTAGAGTTCAACGTAGGTGGATTGGCTACGAGGATCGGTACAGTAAAAAACTCGATTTTCGTGGCGTTCTTTATGGCGTTCTAGGTAGGCTTTGAGAGTAGTATAACCTTCCTGTTCGATCGCTTCTAGGGGAGTTTTCGCCGTTGCTTCTTGCCCTGCGTCACCTTCGGCGGTTTGCACTGCCACTTGTACCGGGGTTTCTAGGGGTTTGTAGGTAGTCCGATAGATTAAAATATCTTCTACCTGCTGTTTAAATTTATCCTCTTTTAGGGAACCAAATTTAATAAAAGTTCCCACATCTCCCCAACAACGAATATATTCTTTTGCGTCTTCGTTATAGAGAGATTTGAGGCGATCAGCAATTTTTTTGGCAATAAAATCGGCAATGCGGCGAACGGTGCGATCTTTGGTTAAAGCACTTCTAGACACATTTAAAGGAATATCTGGACTATCGATAACTCCTCGCAAGGGCATCAGGAAATCGGGAATAATTTCCTCGCAATGATCGCTGACAAAAACCTGATTACAGAATAACTTTAATTGTCCTTTTGAGACATCCACATCCGGTCTGAGTTTGGGAAAATAAAGAATGCCATTGAGCAAGAAAGGATAATCGGTATTCAGATGTACCCAGAGTAAAGGTTCTTCTTGGAAAGGATAGAGATAACGATAGAATTCTAGGTAGTCTTCTTTAGTCAGATTTTGAGAAGATTCTTTCCATAAAGCCCGTTGTTGATTAATCACTTCCCCATCAATTTTAATGGGAACGGGCATAAAATCTGAGTAGGTTTTGACTAACTGGCGAATGCGGGCAGGTTCTAAATATTCCCCTTCCTCATCCATTAAAGTTAGGGTGATAGTCGTGCCGATTTGGCTGCGGGAAGAATCGGTTAATTCAAACTCTGGAGAACCATCACAAGACCAATGGACAGGGGTAGCACCTTCTTGATAGGAAAGAGTATCAATCTCTACCTTTTTAGCCACCATAAAAGCCGAATAGAAACCTAGTCCAAAATGACCGATTAAATCCTTGGCTGATTTTTGGTATTTATTGATAAATTCTTCCGCACTGGAAAAGGCAACCTGGTTAATATATTTCTTGATTTCTTCCCCCGTCATCCCGATGCCATTATCGGTAATTGATAGGGTACGATTTTCTTTATCGATGGCGAGATTAATTTCTGGTTCGGGGACTTCTCCTCTTGCTTCTCCTGCTAAAGAAGCCATTTTTAATTTCGAGATGGCATCAACACTATTAGATATCAATTCCCGCAGAAAAATTTCATGGTCAGTGTAGAGAGATTTTTTGATAATAGGGAAGATATTCTCGGTATGAATCGTGATATTACCTTTTTCGAGTACCGTCATACGTTCAATCACTAAGGGTTTGACTATTCTAACTTTTTTATTTTGCTCGATAATGGCACCATTGATCACAGAGCGATTGCCCAACTTCTTCTAGGGGGATAACCGTACCGATAAACGCATTTGACGGCAGCGGGGCGATTTCTAGAACTCGCTCGCAAAAATCAGGGTTAATTGCCAGATTATCGGGGTTATTGATGACTTTGTGACTTTTGCAAGCGGTTGGTTGAGATTTGCTGATTGAGGGGGAATTGCAGTAGCTCTACTTTTCACTTTGCAGATATCCCTCAATCAAAATATCGGGATTGAGGTAATTAACCGTGACATTTTCTAACTGTAAAGCTTGACTCATTAACTGGAAACCTAAATCACCCACGGCAGTAGGTGCCTGGATTCCCCCGATGATTTTGGGCGCAATAAAAGCGATAATTTTTTGTACCATGCCCTCAGCGATCGCTGCTGCGCTTAAACCGCCGCCGCACTCCCACAAAACCTGACAAAATCCCCTCTGATAAAGATTTTCCATCACTAAAGTGGGTGTCACCTCGGTTAGTTCGATCACTTCCACGCCTTTTGTTAATAATTGTTGCTTAAGCTTGACATTAGAATCAATTTGTGTATAGACAAGCGTGGGAAATTGACTGGTATCCCAAAGATGGGCGGAGGAGGGTAAATCGAGCGATCGAGTCATGACCACGCGCAGGGGATTATGATCGGAGAGGCCGTGAGTGGTTAGGTGGGGATTATCTTGACGGACAGTGCTACCGCCGACGATAATCGCATCACAGGCTGATCGCAGTTGATGGACTATTTGGCGAGAAGCGGGGCTAGTAATCCAAGTGCTATGACCGCTAGTAGCGGCAATTTTGCCATCGAGAGTCATGGCATATTTGAGAATACCGAAGGGTTTTTTAGCGGTGATGCGATGGATAAAACCCTGATTGAGTTGACGACATTCGGACTCCTCCACTCCCACCAGCGTCTCGATACCTGCCGATGCTAATCTTTGAATGCCTTTCCCCGCCACCAAGGGATTAGGATCGATCATCCCCACCACCACTTTTTTAATGCCTGCTCGCATAATTGCCTCGCTACAGGGGGGAGTACGTCCATAGTGGTTACAGGGTTCGAGATTGACGTATAAAGTGGCACCACGAGCTTTTTCTGCTGCCTGTCTCAGGGCGAAAACTTCTGCATGGGGTTGTCCGGCCCCTGGGTGAAAACCTTCGCCGATAATTATACCCTCTCGAACGATCACAGCACCCACCAAAGGATTAGGAGAAGTCCGCCCCAAGGCTTGCCTAGCAAGGGTTAGACATCTTTGCATCATTGTGCGATCGAATTCCGTTGCCCGATTCATGGTTTATTTCTCCAATTGACATCCTCGCCGCCCTAAAAGTGCGGCGATTCCTAAACCTCACGATTTAAGTTTCTGCTTCAACCACCGTTGCATACCACGGTTAAAAAACCATGTACTGTCTTACACAAAGTCCACAGACTTTCGCTCCATTTCA